>CAIQDO010000668.1 GCA_903870555.1 uncultured Caulobacteraceae bacterium | reverse complement strand
GCCTTGGCCAGCAGGTCGCGCGCGAAGTCGCGATGACGATCGGACACGCGGGACTGAAGGCTGTTGTAGGTCACGCCATGCTCCCCGGCCGTGGCCATGTTCTCGGGGATCAACACGTCGATGCCGAACGGCTTGCCGTCGCAATGGTCCTCGATCCAGCGCAGCTCCTGTCGCAGCGACGCCGGCGAATGCCCGGTCGCCCCCAGCACCCCGAAGCCCCCCGCCCGGCTGACCGCCGCCACCACGTCACGGCAGTGGCTGAACGCCACCAGCGGAAACTCCACACCCAGCAGATCGCAGATCGGCGATTTCATCGTTTCGTTCCCTATGTGTCGGCGAGAGCCGTTGTCGTTCGCTCCCTTCCCGGCACCATAGGATCACATCCCGCCCGCTTTCCACCCCCAACCCGCGCCGCGTCGCGGACCGGCGGGACGCCGACGGTACGGGTGTTATTCCGGGGGACCCAGCTCTTCCAGAAGGGCGCTCATCGCAGCGTGAAGGTCCGGGAGGGCGGTGTGGGTGATGTACCAGACCTCGGCATGGTCAACGCGATGATAGCCATGGATCAAGGTGTTGCGAAACGCGATCGGGCCTCGGAAATCAGGGAGGCGGGCGGCGACCTCGGGCGTTTGCCTCGCCAGTTGGGCAAGCGCCTCGCCGATGATCTCGAATTTCCGCTCGACAGCCGATCGCATCATCTCGGATTGGTCATAGGTGATGAAATCCACGCCTTCGATAAAGGTGCGGATGGCGTCGGCCGCCTGCTTGGCGTCCCACAGGTAGGCCCTCGGATCACGCTCCATAAATCGGTTCGCGCGCGCGGTTGATGCTGGCCAGGATGTACGGGTTTTCGATCGCGTCCGGGTTGATCAGGTCGACTGGGCGACCGAGCATCCGCTCGAGTTCCGCCGCCAACTCCGTAGTTCGCCCCCAACCCATGTGTCGGGCGTCGGGGGCGAACGAGACGAGAAAGTCCGCGTCGCTCGTGGCGGGATCGAAGTCCGTCCCCCTGGCGGACGATCCGAACACCTCCAGCCGCCGCACCCCAAAGCGGCGGCAGAGGTCGGCGATCTCGTGTCTGTGCTGTCCGATCAGGGCGTGCATGGCGAGGCCATCATCGCCGGAAGTTCAGAATTTTCAAACCCAGCGCGCGCCTCGGTAGTGTTCCAATTTGAAGTGGTCCGACCGACGTTGGCCGGCAACGATCGGAATTCCGGTGACAGTGCACTCAGTGATTCCGGTGACAGTGCACTCATCTCCGCCTAGTCATGAACCTTCGGCTTAGGACCGGGCTTTCCAGGCAGCAACCGCCGGCCGCTGAGCGTCTCCAGTCCAGCGACGAAGGCCGCTGATCCAATCGGCCGGCCGATCGTCTCCGCCTTCCGAAGGCGCTCGCTCATCACCAGATCCTCCCCTGCCGAGATCCGGTGCGCAAGATCGGGGAAGCGTTCACGAACGGGACCGACTTGGGTCAGGCCATCGCTCACGACATGGCCCAGGTGTGCGTGGACACTGGACCAGCGCCAGTCCTGCGCCCCATCGGTTAGGCGCGCCCGCACGGGGTTCAGAGCCACATAGACCAGCGCCGCCGCCAGATGGTCGTCGTCCATGGCCACGCAACCGAAACGACCCTGCCAGAAATGGCCGGATCGTTTCTCGCGGGCGTGAATATGGCCGGCATAGCGCCGGTGGGTGGGCGCCAACGCCCGACGCAGACCGTCATCATCGTCGGGGACGAGGATCAGATGGACGTGGTTGGGCATCAACACCCAGGCCCAGACCTCGACCCTCGCCGCCGCGCAGCTCTCGGCCAGCAGATCGCGATAGAGGGCGTAGTCATCGTCCACGAAGAACGTCCGCGCCCGGCCATTGCCCCGCTGGGTGACGTGGTGTGGCAAACCGGGAATGACGACGCGGGCGAGACGGGCCATGGGCGAAGGCTAGCACGATGACGACGATCGTCAATCGAGTGCACTGTCACCGTATTGGGTGTCGACGGAGCCTGGCCCCAACCCACCTCTCGCCGGCTCATCCCGGACCGCCGGCGTCCCGCCGGCCCGAGACACGCGTGGGCGAGCCCCTACCCAGCGTCCGCCAGAGCCGTTTCCTTCGCCCATTTATAGTCGGCCTTGCCATTGGCCGCCCGTCGCACCGTTTCCACCACGATCACTCGGCGCGGCATCTTGTAGCCGGCGAGGCGTTCGCGGGCGAAGGCGACCACCGCCGCCTCGTCCAGGACGTGCCCGGGCCGGGCCGACACCACCGCCGTCACCCGCTCGCCGAACCGCTCGTCGGGCACGCCAACCACCAGGGCGTCCCAGACGCTGTCGTGGGACTTCAACGCCTCCTCGACCTCCTCGGGAAACACCTTCTCGCCGCCGGTGTTGATACAGGCCGATCCCCGGCCGAGCAGCACCAGCGATCCATCGGCCGCCACCCGGGCGAAGTCGCCGGGAAAGGAATAGCGCTGGCCGTTGATCATCCGGAACGTCCGGGCGCTCTTCTCCGGGTCCTTGAAATAGCCGATCGGGGCGAAGCCGCCGTTGGCGATCATGCCGATCTCGTCGGAGCCCGGCTCGACCTCCTCGTCCCGCTCGTTGAACACCTTGGTGGTCGGGTTCTTCATGAACCGCGCCGTCTCGCCGGGAGGGGCCGCCCGTGTAACGATCGACGATCCCATGCTGCCCTCGGTCGAGCCCATGGCGTCCATGATCGCCACGTCGGCCATCTCCAGGAATCCCAGCTTCACCTCGGTGGAGAACATCACCCCCGAGGAGATGACCTGCTTCAGCGTGGACAGATCATAGGGCTCGCCCCGCGCCGCGGCCGCCTTCAGGCTGGCCAGCATCGGCTTGGCGAAGGCGTCGCCGACGATCACCACGGCGGAGGCCTTCTCCCGCGCGACCAGGGACCACAGGGCGTCGGGGTCGAAATGCTCGTTGTGGAACGTCAGGGCGGCCCCGCCCATCAAGTGCG
>CAIQDO010000667.1 GCA_903870555.1 uncultured Caulobacteraceae bacterium | reverse complement strand
CGACAGCCGCAACCCCTTGGTCCAGGCCGTCAACACCGCCCGTCTGGCGATGTTGATCCGGCGCGAGCGGGTGAGCCTCGTCCATGTGCGGTCTCGCGCGCCGGCATTCAGCGCCATCCCGGCGGCCCGTATCGCCGGGGTTCCGGTGGTGGCCACCTACCACGGCGTCTATTCGGCCAGGGGACCGCTGAAGCGCTGGTACAATGGAGTGATGACGCGGGCAGACCTGACCATCGCCAACAGCCGGTTCACCCGCGATCATGTGGCGACGGAACATGGGCTCGGCGACGACAGGCTGGCCATCGCGGCGGAAGGCGTGGACACCGATCGCTTCGATCCCGCCCAGGTCTCCGCCGAACGGATCGCCGCCCTTCGGTCCATCTGGAGCGACGGCGCCGGCGGGCCGGTGCTGCTGTTGGCGGCGCGGCTGACCGGCTGGAAAGGGCAGGCCACCGCCATCGAAGCGCTGGCCCGGCTGAAGGCCTTCCCGAGCGCCCGGCTTGTGCTGGCCGGCAAGGCGGAAAAACCGGGCGCGGTCGACGCCCTGCTCGCCAGGATCGCGCGGGCCGGGGTCGCCGGCCGGGTCATCCTGGCGGGCGCGGTCGAGGACATGCCGGCCGCCTACGCCGCCGCCGACCTGGTGCTGGCCCCATCCACCCTGGCCGAATCGTTCGGCCGCGGGGTCGTCGAGGCCGGGGCCATGGGGCGGGTGGTGTTGACCTCCCCCCTCGGCGGTCCGGGCGAGACGGTGATCGACGGCGTCACGGGCCGGCTGGTCGCGGCCGGCGACGCGCGGGCCTGGGCCGACGCCATGGCCGAGACCCTGGCGCTGCCCGAGGACGCGCGCGCGCGGATGGGCGCGGCCGCCCGGGCGCATGTCACGGCGCGCTACTCCCTCGAGGCGATGATGAGCGAGACCTTCGCCATCTATCGCCGGCTTCTGGCGGCCCGGGCGTGACGCGCCCCCCCCGAATCCTGGTGATCAAGCTGTCGGCGCTGGGCGACCTGGTGCTGGCGTTTCCGGCCTTCGCGCGCATTCGCATCGCCCATCCGGACGCTCACATCACCCTCCTGACCACCGCGCCCTACGCCTCGCTGACCGCTTCCTGCCCCTGGTTCGACGCCGTGGACGCCGACGGTCGGCCGCGCGGCGTGGCGGCCTCGCTGGCCCTGTTCCGCCGGATCCGCCGCGGACGCTTCGACCGGATTTACGACCTGCAGGCCAATGATCGCACCAACCTGCTGTTCCAGGCGCTGCGCCCGCTCCCGCCCGAGTGGTCAGGGGTGGCGTTTGGCTGCGCGCTCCCGGACCGCGGACCACGCATGACGCGGCATACCCTGGAGCGACAGGCCGGGCAGCTCCAGGCGGCCGGGATCTGGCCGGACGCCCCGACCGCGCCAGGAACGGCGCCGCGGCCGGACCTGTCGTGGCTGCTGCGCCAGGCGCCCCAGGCTCCGGCGGAGGCCCTGGCCCGATCGCGGCCGATCGCCCTGCTGGCCCCCGGCGCGGCGCCCACCCGTCCGGCGAAGCTGTGGCCGGCGGAGGCCTACGCGGACCTCGCCAGGCGACTGGACGAAATCGGAATGGCGGTGATGATCGTCGGCGGGCCGGCCGAGAGGGACATCGCCCGAACGATCGCCGCCGCCACGCCCGGCGTGCTGGACCTGACCGGCCGAACGGACTTCGCGGCGGTCGCGGCCCTGGGCGCGCGGGCGGCCGTCGCGGTCGGCAACGACACCGGTCCGATGCATCTGATCGCCGCGGCCGGGGCGCCGAGCGTCAGCCTGTTTTCGACCGATTCCGATCCGGCCCTGTGCGCCCCGCGGGGCCGGGTGACGGTGTTGCGCGAGCCACGCCTGGCCGATCTGCCGGTGGAGCGGGTGTGGCGGACTGTCCTCGCCGCCGTGAATTCGCCCGATTCAGAAGAATCCCGGACCTCGGTCTCTTGATAGGACGATTAACCTCGATCACATGATGTGCTACTCTGGCGGCACGCTCAGGTCAGAGCCATGTGAAAACAGCCTCAGGAGTTTAGCCTATTCGCCGTCCAATGCCCGCGCCGCCGTCCAAGGACGGTCCCCGCATCAATGATGAAATCCGTGTGCCGCGCGTCCTGCTGATCGACCAGCACGGGGAAAAACAGGGGATCATGCCCACCTCCTCGGCGCTGGAAGCCGCCAGCGAAGCGGGTCTGGATCTGGTCGAAGTGTCTCCGACGGCGGATCCGCCCGTTTGCAAGATCCTCGATTTCGGCAAGTTCAAGTTTCAGGAACAGAAGAAGAAGAACGAGGCCCGCAAGCGGCAGAAGCTCGTCGAGGTCAAGGAAATCAAGCTTCGCCCGAACATCGATGTCCATGACTATGGCGTCAAGACCAAGGCCATGCATCGCTTCTTCGAGGAAGGCGACAAGGTCAAGGTGACCCTGCGATTCCGCGGCGGCGAGATGCGTCACCCCGAGCTCGGCATGAAGCTGCTGCAGCAGGTCCGCACCGACTTCGACGAGGTGGCCAAGGTCGAATACGAGCCGCGCATGGAAGGCCGGCAGATGATCATGATCCTCGCCCCGCGCTGAGGCGACCTGACGCCGGGGGGCAGCCCCCCGGCCGGTGACTCAGCCCTCGGGCTGCGCCTTGACCATGCCGCTGTCGGGATAGGGCGGCAGCAGCGATGGCGGGGCCGGCAGGCCGACGGGCTTGCCGGCTATGGCCTTCATCATCAGATCGACGGCGGTCTCCAGCTGGGCGTCGTGGCCGGCCAGCAGGTCGGCCGGCATGTTTTCGACCTCGATGTCGGGATCGACGCCGTGGTTCTCGACGCTCCAGCCTTGCCCTGGAATATAGGGCGCGCCTTCGGGGATGGTGATGTAGCCGCCGTCCAGCAGCGGCCAGTTGCCGCGGATGCCGCGCACCCCGCCCCAGGACCGCGTGCCCACCAGCTTGCCCAGGCCGTAGAGATGGAATAGCTCGGGGAAAATGTCCCCGTCCGACGCCGACCAGTGGTTGAGCAGCGCGACCTTCGGGCCGTTCAGCACTTCGGAGGGCTCGGTGGTCACGCCCGACTCCCGGTTGGCCTCGAGATTGACCAGCACCCTGCGCAGGCGCTCGAGGGCGTAGGGGGCGATGAAGCCGCCGCCGTTCCAGCGGTCGTCCATGATCAGGGCCTGCTTGCCGAGCTGGCCATAGAACTGGCGGACGAACTGCTGCAGGCCCAACTGCTCCATGTCCGACATATAGACATAGCCGACCTTGCCGCCGGACAGCCTGTCGACCACGGCGCGGTTGTGGGCGATCCAGGCGGCCTCGCGCAGGCTCAGTTCGGCGCTCACCGGCTTGACCGCCACATGACGTCGCGGACCGGCCGGGGTTGCCGCGACGGCGAGGTCGACGGTCGTGTCGGTGTCGGCGAGTTGCAGCAGGCTGTCGGGATCAGCCGGGGCCTTGAGCTCAGCGCCATTGACCGCAAGCACAAAGTCGCCCGCCTTCAGGTTCAGCCCCGGCTGGGCCAGGGGGCTGCGATAGGCGTCGCGGGTGTTGTCGCCGGGATAGATGGCGCCGATCTTGTAGCGGCCGGACGCTTCGTCCAAGGCCCAGTCGACGCCCAGCAGGGCCGCGCGGACCGGAGGGGTGGGATCGCCGTCGTCGCCGCCGCCGACATAGGTGTGGGAATTGCCGATCTCGCCGAGCATCTGGCCGATCAGGTAGTTGAGGTCCTCCCGCGAACCGAGGGTCGGCAGCAGGGCGGCGTAGGAGTCGTGGACGGCCTTCCAGTCCTGGCCGTTCATCACCGGTGAGAAGAACATGTCGCGCTCAAGCCGCCAGGCGTTGTCGAACATCTCCGCCCATTCCGTCGCCGGATCGACCAGTTCGCGCATATGGCCCAGGTCGAGCGCCTTGCGGGTCTCGTCGTCCTTGGCCGCGTCGGCCTTGGTGTCGAGGATGGCGTAGTCCTTGTCGTGCTTGGTCAGCACCCGCTCGCCGTCCAGCGACAGGGCGTAGCTGTCGACATCCTCCGATATGACCGACGACTTCATCTTCTTCAGGTCGAAGAAGCGCAGGGCAGACTTCTCGCCCTTCAGCGGCCCCTCGATCAGGCTGGTCGGCTGGGTGAGATAGAAGATCCGGTCCCCCCGCACATCCATCTGG
>CAIQDO010000666.1 GCA_903870555.1 uncultured Caulobacteraceae bacterium | reverse complement strand
CTTCCCTGGTCCGCGGACGTCCTCGTCCGCAATGGGCGGCGGCGAGGAGGCATTGCGGACGAGACGTCCGCGAACCCGGAAAAGCCCCTCCCGCGCGAGTCCTCAGCCCCGGAAGATCAGCCGCGCCTCGGCCAGCCGCCGGATGCGGTCCATGTCGAAGCCGTAGTCGCGCAGCACCTCGATGCTGTGTTCGCCAAGGCCCGGGTCGAGCCGGGTGAAGCCGGCGCCGCCGCGGCCGAAGTCGGCGAAGGCGCGGCTGGCGACCAGATCGCCCCACATCGGGTGGCGGCGCAGTTCGTAGAAGCCGCTTTCCCAAAGCCAGTCCTCGCCGCGGGCGTCCTCACTGCGATAGACCGGCGCGGCGGGAACGCCCGCCGCTGTGAGCGCGTCGAGCAGTTCGAACCGGCCGCGTTCGCGCAGCAGGCCGCCGATTTCATAGGCCAGATCGCCCCGCCGGGGCTGGTTCAGGATGTCGGGATAGCGCTCCGCCCAGGCCTCGCCGTCGAGCACCGCCTCCAGCGCCGCCGCCTGGGCCCGCGTGGTCACGGCCAGGGTGATCCAGCCGTCGGCGCAGGGGTAATAGCGGTCGACCGCCGTGAAGCCGATGCAGTCGCGTTCGCCCTGCGGCGGCGGCGGGGATCCCGGCCAGGTGGTCAGGGCGCCGGACTGCCAAAGGGCGCTCTGGGCCGCCAGGCAGGTCTCGATGTTCTGGCCCCGGCCGGTGGTCTCGCGCGCGACCAGGGCGGCGATGATGCCGAAACTGCTCATGGCCGCGGTGGCCACGTCGTTGATCGCCACCGAGTGGAACACCGGTTCCTCGCCGGGACCGCCCTGGGCGCGCATCATGCCGCTGCGGGCCTGCAGCAGGGGATCGAATCCCGGCAGATGGGCCTCGGCCCCGGTCGAGCCATAGGCGTTGATCGACAGGGAGATGATCCGCGGATTGACCGCCGCCAGGGCCGCGTAGTCGATGCCGAGGCGCTTGCGCACGCCCAGACGATAGTTGTCGACCACCACATCGGCGTGGCGGGCCATGTCGAGGAAGGCCGCGCGGCCTTCAGGATCCTTCAGGTCCAGGCCCAGGCCGCGCTTGCCGCGGTTGTGGTTGGTGAACCCCGGGCCGAAGGGGCGGAAGGGGTCGCCGTCGGCCGATTCGATCTTGACCACCTCGGCCCCGAAATTGGCCAGGATGCAGCTGGCGTAGGCGCCGGCGATCACCGTGCCGAGGTCCAGCACCCGCACCCCGGCCAGCGGCGGCCGGGCCTCGCCGCCCGGGGCAGGCGCGGCTGGTCGCGGCGCGGCGAAGGCGCGCAGGTCGTCCGTGGTCGCCTCGCGCATCAGGCCGCGCACCGCGCCTGGCGTGTCGCTCAGGGTGATCGGCACGCCAGGCATTTCCACCTGTCCCAGGGTGGGATGATCGAAGCTCAGCCGCATGGCGTTGTCGCGGATCGGACCGCTGGCCAGCCAGTCCGAACGGTCCAGCACCGGCGCGGCGGGCACATCGCGGCTGGCCAGCAGCTCAAGCCAGTGGGCGCGGGGTCGGCTGCGGAACACGTCCTCGATCAGGGCGCCGGGGTCCATCAGCGGCGAGCCCTCGGCGATCAGCCGCCGCAGGTCCAGGGCGTCCACCGCCCGCTCGAAGAAGTGGGGGAACAGGGTGGCCAGGAACAGCCATTCGCCGTCGGCGCACTGGTAGAGGCGGTAGCTGGCCGAGCCGCCGAGCGGGTGACCCTGCATCATGCCGGGGGCGTCGAGCAGGCCGACCGGCCCGGCGATCTCGGCGTTGCCGTGGACGCCGCTGACGGTCACCGCCTGGCCCAGCCCCGTGCGCAGGCGGTCCCGCAAGGCCGCTGCCGCGGCGCTGGCCGCCATCACCGCCTGGCCGTGTAGAACCATCGGCATCACGTGCCAGATCGGCTGGTCGCCGTAGCCGCCCTGGCGGAAGGCCGTTCCGGTCAGGCCGGCGAGCATGCCGTGATGCTCGGGCAGGTGGCTCCAGGGACCGCTGACGCCGAACGGCGGGACCCACAGGTGAACGAGACGCGGGTTGGCGGCCGTCAGGGTCGCCGCGTCCAGGGCCATGGCCGTCAACCGCCCGGGCGCATGGTCGAACACCGCCACGTCGGCGCCGGCGATCAGGGCCTTCAGCGCCGCCAGACCGTCAGGGGTCTCAAGATCGAGGACGGTGCGCCTCTTGCCCCGGTTCCAGGTCAGGTAGCCCGGCCGCTCCTTCAGCCTGTCGCCTCCCGGTGGCTCGACCTTGAGCACGTCGGCGCCGAAATCGGCCAGCAACATGCAGGCCATCGGCCCCGCCAGGCCTTGAGAGACATCCACCACGCGCAGGCCGTCGAAGGCGGTCATCCCGGGCCTCACGCGGACCGCAGGTGGGCGATGTCGTTGAGACTGAACAGGTTTCGCTCGCCGGT
>CAIQDO010000665.1 GCA_903870555.1 uncultured Caulobacteraceae bacterium | reverse complement strand
CCTCGAAGAAATGTGTCAGGACGAAGCCGGCAGCCAGTTGACCGCCGATCTGGCTTTCCAGCGTGTGACTGAATTCCACCGTGTGATCGCGGGCGATCAGCGCCATCAGCTCATCCGGTCCGCGATCGGCCACGTCGGCGTACGGCAGGGAATGGCGCGCGATCAACTCGCCCCGGGCCTCCGCCTCGGCGTCGAACACATAGACAATCGGGTTCATGAACCCGGCCAGCAGGGCGCCGCCCGGCCTGAGCACCCGGAAGCATTCGCGCCAGACCGGTTCGATCTCCGGGGCGTAGGTATTGGACACCGGGTGGAAGATCAGGTCGAAGGCGCCGTTTTCGAATGACGACAGGTCGTGCATGAACCCCTGTATCAGGGTCAGGGCCAGCCCTTCGCGCTCGGCCACCAGCCTGTCCTGGGCGAGTTGCCCGCCCGACGCATCGAACACGGTCACGCGGGCGCCCGCCGCCGCCAGGATCGGCCCCTGCTGCCCGCCGCCCGAGGCGAGGCAGAGGATGTCCTTGTCCGTCACGGGGCCGAACCAGTCGGCGGGAACTGGCTTGTTCGGGGTCAGCACCACCGACCAATCGCCGCGCCGGGCGGCGGCGATCTCTTCGGGAGAGACCGGCACGGTCCAGACATCCGCCTCCGCCACCCGCCGGTCCCAGCCCTCCTGGTTGATCCGTCGGACCTCGTCGTCCTTCATTCCGCTCACCCCTTTGTCGGCTGCGTCCGTGGGCCTATCTTGGCAGGGCGTGAGGCGAGGGGCGAGCATCATGACCAGAACGGCCAGTTGCGCCTGTGGGCGGGTGAACGTCCGCTGCGACGGGGAACCGTTGAACGTCTCGTTGTGCCATTGCCGACACTGCCAGAAGCGCACCGGCAGCGCCTTCGGGCTCGCGGCTTTCTTTCCGAGGGAAGCGGTAGCGGCCACGGGGCCGACCCGGATCTATTCGCGGCAATCGCGCAGCGGTCAGCCGGTCACGTTCCGCTTCTGCGCCGAGTGCGGCTCGACGGTGTGGTGGGACACCGCTCGCCTGCCCGATCGCGTCGCCGTGGCGGTCGGCGCCTTCGCCGACCCAGAATTCCCGCCGCCGACCCAGGCGGTGTTCCGAGAACGCCGCCACCCGTGGGTCAGCGAGCCCTTTGACTCTGAAGGGTAGTCCGGGCGTCGAGCATTTCCGCTATCCAGCAATTCTCTGCCTTTACCATACGGGGGCGAAACCCTATGGAAACATTGGTGCGGAATGCGTCTCTCCAGCAAAGAATCATTTTGGCCCGTGATTCCGGGGCGCATGTCCCGCGCCGCCTGCCAAAACCAATTTGCGTCCGTCCGGTATCGAGCCCGTCTGGATGACCGCTGCGGCTTTCGCCTACTTCAAACCGCGCGCCGAACTCGATGGCTTGGTCGCCTTCATCTATGTCCTTGAGGTTGGCGACGCGCCATTTGTCGGTGATCTCTGCGCGCTGCTCGGGCAAATCCAGATCGGCCTCAATGGCCCCGCGGCCTACGACTTCGGCGAGGGTGACATCACCGCCCCAACCTTGTCCCTGATCGGTCCGACCGACATCGCTGGAAAATTGAAAGCCCCACGGAATTTCCGCGCCATCGGCTGCGGACTTACACCGACCGGCTGGTCGCGGCTGGCGCCCGTTTCGGCGGGCCTGGTCGCCAATCGGCTGACTCCTCTCCAGGTTGTTGTCGGTGATGACGGCGCGCGGCTCGCGGCCAGATGTGAGGTGGCCCCCGATGACGCCGGGATGGCGGCGGTGCTCGACGCTTTCCTGGCTGCGCGGTTGGCCGCGGCGCCGCCAGCCGACCCGCGCATCGTCGCGATCGACGCCTGGGTGATCGCCGGAGACGGCTGGGATGTCGATGCGCTGGCCGTGTCTCTCGGACTTTCACGCCGTTCGCTCGAACGCCTGACGGCCAGAACCCATGGCTCGACCCCGAAACGGCTGGCCGCGAAATATCGCACATTACAGGCGGCCGGCCGGATGGTTGTCGGCGAGGTCACCGATTGGCGCGACGCGGCGGCTCTGGGCGGCTTTGTGGATCAGCCGCACTTCATTCGGGAATTCCGGCGTTACGTCGGCGCGACTCCCGGCGCCTTCATGGCCGATCCATCGAATTTCGCGCACAGACTGATCCGGGGCCAATGGGAACCCGGCAGACAACTCGGCATCGCGATCTGGGCTTGAATCGAGGCCCATGTCGGTTTTGTTCAATACCGCCGCCACGATCCCGCCCTAGTTGAGACGGGTCTCGTCACAAAGGGGGTATCGGCATGCGGGTGGTAGGGTTAGCTTTGGCGTCGTTGTTCGTGGCCTCCGCAGCGTCCGCCAGCATCAGTGTGCCACCGCTCGTGCTTGGTCCGGGCATTGCGACCTACAACATCGACGAGAGGGATCTCCTCGGTGAACATAGCTTGGGATTTCCCCTCCCCAATAGCTATGTCCCGGGCGCATTCGACGTGCGCGTCAGCTCCGCCGACCTCGCCACCTTTGGCGACCTCAATGTGACCGACAATCCGTTCAGCTTGAATGCGGTCGCGACGATTGTGTCGGCGCCCGGCAACGGTCCGATAGCCGCTGGCCGTATCTTTGCGTCGGGAAACGTCACGTTCGCCTTCGGTGTCGCCGGTCTGAACCCAGGCCAACTCGTGCCCGTCGGATTGACGGCCCTGCTGAAAGCGAGCGGTGCGATCGATCCGGTGACGGGTTTTGATCCGAACCTTTTCGCCGGGGGTATCAAGGCGCTCGCGGACCTCGCTATCATCGACACCGCGAAACCGGCGGACGCCCCGTTCAGCGGCCCCTATTACTACGACTTTTCGACCGGTTCCGTTTTGAATTCCGTAAATCTTCAAGTCGATACAATCGTAAATCTGGTTGAAGGCGACGTCTATTATGTCGAGCAATCCGTCGAGCTAAAGGGCTCGATATACCAGACCGGGACCACCATCAGTGCGAGCGCCTCCGCCGATCCGACGTTCATCATTTCGCCGTCCTACCTCGCGAGCCACCCCGACGTGCAGCTGCAGGTCAGTCCGGGGCTTGAAGCGATGATCCCGGCGGGTGCGAGCGTGCCGGAGCCGTCCACATGGACGCTTCTCATGCTCGGAGTCGGCTTCTGCGGAGCGAACATCCGCGCCCGACGTGGAATCAAGCGACGCCTGGAACCGACCCCCATGAGTTGATGGGTGACGTT
>CAIQDO010000664.1 GCA_903870555.1 uncultured Caulobacteraceae bacterium | reverse complement strand
CGTCAGCGTCCACCGCGCCGCCGACATCCGGCAGGTGCTGCGACTGGCGCGCGAACAGTCTTTGATGGTGATTCTGGAGGGGGCCGAGGAAGGCTGGCGGGTGGCGCCGGAGATCGCCGCGGCGCATGTGCCGGTGCTGCTCGACGGTCGGGCCGACCTGCCGGAAAGCTTCGATGTCATCGGCTCGACGCTGGAAAACGCCGCCAAGCTGAGCGCCGCGGGGGTGCTGATCGCCATCGAGAATCCGCCGATCTACGAGGGTGGACGAACTCCGCGAATCGACGCGGGCCGGGCGGTGGCCCACGGGCTCCCGTTCGGGGCCGCGCTGGCGTCGATCACCGTCAATCCGGCGACGATCTTTGGGATGGAGGGCCGGATCGGCTCGCTGGCGCCAGGACGCGACGCCGATCTGGTGGTGTGGAGCGGCGATCCGCTGGAGCCGTTGAGCGCGCCGACCGCCATAATCATCAAGGGGGTGGAGATGCCATTGCGAAGCCGCGACCTGGACCTGCGCGACCGCTACCTGCACGCCTCCGAGACGCCTCCGCAGTACCGGTAGTCGTCTCGACTCGCCCCCTCCCCCACGGCTTCGCGGGGAAGGGGAGAACGCTTTGCTACTTGCGGAGCGCGGCGCCGAGCTTGTCCTGCGACTTGCCGACTTCGTTCTCGGCTGTCCCGAGGATTTTTTCCGCGGCGCCCTTGGCTTCCAGTTCGCGGTCGCCGATCAGCTTGCCAGTGGCTTCCTTGATGGCGCCGGCGGCCTTATGGGCGGCGCCGTCGATGCGGTTGTGACTCATGTTGGACCTCTTTGCTTGTCGTTATGTAGAGTGAACACGGTCAACGCCGGGACGTTCCACCGCTGGCGAGGCCGAAGATAGGAAACGCACCATGCCCGACGACGCCCTGATTTTGATCGACGAACCCGCACCGCATGTGCGGCGGCTGACTCTCAACCGGCCGGCCAAGCGCAACGCGCTTTCCAACGCCCTGCGAGGCGAAATGTTCGAGGCCCTAGAGGCGGCCGACCGGGATGCGGACGCGCGCGTGGTGATCATCCGCGGCGCCGGAACCTGTTTCTCGTCTGGCTATGACCTCGCCGGGGTCGGCCGCCTGCCCTTCCACACCGCCGGCGCCCAGGGTCAGTGGGCGCGCCACGTGGTCGAGGGCTGTTTCCGGATGTGGGACATGGCCAAGCCGATCATAGCCCAGGTCCACGGCTGGTGCCTGGCCGGGGGCAGCGAGCTCGCCTTCGCCTGCGACCTGGTCTACGTCGCCGAGGACGCCCAGATCGGCTACCCGGCGGTGCGGACCATGTCCCCGCCCGACAACCAGTACCACGCCTGGATCATGGGCATGCGGGCGGCGATGGAGCTGATGCTGACCGGCGATTCGATCAGCGGCCTGGAGGCGGTGCGCCTCGGCTATGCCAACCGCGCCTGGCCGGTCGAGCAACTCGAAGCCGAGACCCTGGCCATGGCCAGTCGGATCGCGAAGCTCGACCCGGAACTTGCCCAGCTGAACAAACGCCTGGTTCACCGCCAGATGGAGGCCATGGGCATGCGCGCCGGTCTGCGCGCCGGAACCGACCTGCATGCGCTCGGCTGGCACACCAACGCCTCACGCGAATACATGGCCGTGATGCGCGAAGGGGTAAAGAAGGCGCTCGATGCGCGCGACTCCACCTTCGGCGACTATCGCACAGGGGCCAAGTCCGAGGGCTGACGCCCCAGGCCTAAGAAACCGGCCGACAGGTTAAGGCCGGCCGGCGCGGGGCGAATCGACCGTGGCGACGACGATCTGCCCCTTCGGAGCCAGGGAGGCGACGTGCGCCAGGGAGGTGGGGCCGGTGAGCATGAACAACGTGCGGCCGTCCTCGCCGCCGAGCATGCAGGCGTAGCAGGGCATTCCCGTGTCGATGACCTCCAGCACCTTGCCGCCGGGGGCGATCCGCACGCACTCGGGGGCGATCGGGTTGGCGATCCAGATGGCGCCGGCCTCGTCGAGGCAGATGCCGTCGGGCACGCGTGGCCAGGTCTCGGCCCAGACCCGACGTCCGGACAGGGCTCCGCCGGGGAGAATCTCGTAGGCGGTCAGCCGTCCGCCAAGGGTCTCGCCGAGGATCAGGGTCTTGCCGTCGGGGGTGATCACCGGGCCGTTAGGGAAGCTGAGGTCGTCGGCGACGACGGTGATGGTTCCGTCTGGATCGACCCGGATCAACCGGGCGGTCGGGTGGTCGTCGATCACCGACGGAATGCCTCGCGCCTCGATCTCCGTGTCGAGGTCGAAGCCGAAGTTGCCGACATAGGCCCGCCCCTCGGCGTCGACCACCATGTCATTGCAATGGAAATCGGCCAGGTTCGAAAGGTCGGCGTGAACGGTGATCGCGCCGTCTGCCGAGCGCCTGAGCACCTGCCGCTTGGTCATGGAGACGATCAGCATCGAGCCGTCGGGCATCCATCCCAGGCCGGACGGCCGGTCGTCGATCTCGAACTCGGTGCGCAGGTCGCCGTCCTCCGATACCGAACGGACCGCGTGGGCGAAGAAGTCGCTGAACCACAGCCGCCCGTCGTGCCAGCGCGGCCCTTCGCCGAAATAGATCCCCTCGGTCAGCACCCGCGTCGTCCGCCCCATGGTTTCCTCCTTCGGCTCGTTTGGCCCCGCTCGCTCCGGCGGGCCCGCGACCCTTAGCGACGGGGCGGGCGCGGCGGCAAGGACAAAGCTTGGTCGCGCGCGCGGACAGGCGCGGCTAGGATTGGCCAAGCCGATTCCAGGGGATTGATCCGATGGGTTATGCCGAACGTGTGCTCCAGCCGGGAGAGGCCGTCGCCTATAGGGCGAAGCTGCACTGGATCCTGATGGCGCCAGGGATCGTCCTGACCACCGCATCGGGCCTGCTGAGCATCGCGGCCGCGGTCAAGGCAGGACCGGATCTGCGCATGGCGCTCCTCGGCCTGTCGCTGATCCTGTTCCTGTTCGGGGGATACCAACTACTGCAGGCCTGGCTCCGCCGGATTTCCACCGAGATCATCGTCACCAACCGCAGAATTATCCTCAAGACCGGGCTGGTCGGTCGGCAATCGATCGAGATGAATCTCGACAAGATCGAAAGCGTGCTGGTCAATCAGGGCGTGCTGGGGCGTTTGCTCGACTTCGGAACCCTGGTGATACGCGGCGTCGGCTCAGGCCTTGAGCCGATAACCAATGTCGCGGCGCCTCTGGAATTCCACAAACACCTCAACGAGCCGCGGTGAGATCAGCGCCGGGGTTCGCGACCGCGAATGTTGTCGAAGCCCCGCTTGATGCCGGCGAAGCGGGCCTCGATGAAAGGTTCGAACTCATTGTCGGTGAAGACATAGGCCCAGTCGTTCTCGATAGCCTCGCGCACCAGTTCGCCGACGTACAGCGGGTCGATGCCTTGGTCGACGCGGTTTCGTATCTGCTCAAGCCATTGGCCAGAGGTCGCTTCCGGCGAACGGGCCGGCACGGCGTCGGCGAAGCGGCCCGGCAGATTGCGGGCCGAATCGATGATGTTGGTGCGGATGAATCCCGGGCACAGCACCGACACGCCGATGGCCCGCGGAGCGAGTTCGACGCGCAGGCCCTCGGACAAGGCGACGACACCGAACTTGGTGACGTTGTAGGCGTTGCCGCTGCCCGAAATCATTCCGGCGATTGAGGCGGTGTTGACGATATGGCCCCCCTGGCCGTGGCGTTCGATCAGAGGGCCGAAGATCTCCACGCCCCACACCACCGCCATCAGATTGACGCCGATGGTCCAGCTCCACGCCGCATCGTTCCAGGCGCCGTAGCCACCGCCCCCACCGACTCCGGCGTTGTTGACGACGATATGCACCTCACCGTAGCGCGCGATGGTTGCGTCGGCGGCCGACTGAAGTTCGGCTTTCAGGGACACGTCGGCGCGGACAGAGTCCACGTCGGCGTTGGTCTGACGCAGCCCCTCGACGGCGCGCGCCAGCGCCGCCTCCTCGATGTCGCAAAGCATCACCTTGACGCCCGCCTGGGCAAGCGCCGTGGCGATGCCCAGGCCGATCCCCGAGCCAGCCCCGGTCACGAACGCAGTCTTGCCCGCCAGATCCTTCATCATCGCCTCTCCCGTGTCGGCCTCTGTCGAGCCTGAAAACGGGAGGTTAGGTGGCCGGACGCTACGTGACCAGGGGCTTAGATGTCGAACTTGACGCCTTGGGCCAGCGGCAGGGTCGAGCCGTAGTTCACCGTATTGGTGGCGCGGCGCATGTAGGCGCGCCAGGAATCGGAGCCGGCTTCGCGGCCGCCGCCGGTTTCCTTCTCACCGCCGAACGCCCCGCCGATCTCGGCGCCCGAGGGGCCGATGTTGACGTTGGCGATGCCGCAGTCCGAGCCTGTCGCCGAACAGAACCGCTCGGCCTCGCGCACGTCGTTGGTGAAGATCGACGACGACAAGCCCTGAGGCGCGTCGTTGTTGAGGCCGATGGCGATGTCGAGGTCGCTGTAGCGCATGACATAGAGGATCGGCGCGAAGGTCTCGCGCAGGACGACCGCCGTCTGGGCGGGCATCTCCACGAGGGCCGGACGGACATAGATCCCCTGCCCCGGACCGGCGACGCGATCGCCGCCGACAACGGTTCCGCCCTGGTCGCGGGCGTCCTTGAGGGCGCGCTCCATGGCTGCCAGTGAGGCGGCGTCGATCAACGGGCCAATCAGGGTGTCGGCATGGCGCGGGTCGCCGATCTGCACCGAGGCGTAGGCGCCCTTCAGGCGCGGCAGCAGGGTGTCATAGACGCTGTCGTGGACGAACAGCCGCCGCAGCGTGGTGCAGCGCTGCCCGGCCGTGCCCATGGCGGCGAAGGCCGCGCCTCGCAGGGTTAGATCGAGATCGGCCGAGGGGCAGACGATGGCGGCGTTGTTGCCGCCGAGTTCGAGCAAGGCGCGGGCGAAGCGGGCCGCCAGGATCGGCGCGACGGCCCGGCCCATGGCCGTCGAACCCGTGGCCGACAACAGCCGCACGTGAGGGTCCGCAACCAGCGCTTCGCCGACATCGCGACCGCCGATCAACACCGTCGACAAGCCGGCCGGCGCATCGCCGAACCGGGCCGCGGCTCGGTCGAACAGGGCCTGCACGGCCAGGGCGGTCAGCGGCGTCTTTTCCGACGGCTTCCAGACCACCGCGTCGCCGCAGACCAGGGCGAGAGCCGCATTCCACGACCAGACCGCGACGGGGAAGTTGAAGGCGCTGATCACGCCGACCACCCCGAGCGGATGCCAGGTTTCCATCATCCGGTGGTCGGGCCGCTCGGTGGCGATGGTCAGGCCGAACAACTGCCGTGACAGGCCCACGGCGTAGTCGCAGATGTCGATCATCTCCTGGACCTCGCCGAGACCCTCGGACAGGGTCTTGCCCGCCTCCAGGGTGACGAGAAGGCCGAGGTCGGTCTTGGCCGTGCGCAGTTCCTCGCCAAGCAACCGCACCAGTTCACCCCGGCGGGGCGCCGGCACGGAGCGCCAGGCGAGGAACGCGGCCTGGGCGGAGGCCAAAGCCGCGTCGCAGGTCGGCAGGTCGGCGTCATGCACCTGGCCGATGACCTCGCCGGTTATCGGCGAGGCGACCGCACGGTTTCCGCCAGCGAAGGCGGCCGCCCGCACGCCGAGACGACCGAGAAGCGATGCGGTCTCCGCCGGCAACGTCAAATCGGTGCTCACGCCGCGGCGCCGATCAGCGGTGCGGCCGCGGCGGCCCGGGGCGTTTGCGCGCCGGCGTCCGACATGGCGTAGGCGCGGCCGAAACGGTTGGCGAGGAAGTCGGTCAGGCCGATCTCCTCCTGGCGCACGAAACCCACGGCCCGCAGGGCGCCGTCTGCAAGCATGTCGAGCACCGCGCAGATGGCCGAGGCAGTGGTGATCTGGATGGCGCTGACCGTGCGGCCGCCCATCTCCCGCGCATAGATCTTGTTGGCGTAGGTTTCCTGCACGAGATGCCCCCCTTTAAGTCCCGAGACGGTGACGAAGACGATCACCACATCCTGCAGGGTGGCGGGAAGGGAATTCTCAAGGATATCCTTGAGCAGGCCACGGCGGTCGCGCAGGCGCAGGTCGTTGAGCAGGGCCTTCATGATCGCCGCGTGACCGGGATAGCGAATGGTGCGGTAGTTGAGATTGCGAACCCGGCCCTCGAGGGTCTCGCACAGAGTGCCCAGTCCGCCGGAGGTGTTGAAGGCTTCATAGGTAACGCCGTCGAGAGAGAACGCCTCGCACTCCTCCAAGGCCCGGGTCTGCCGCGGCAGGCCGTCGACAATGGCCTCGCAAGGTTCGCAATATTCGTTGATCACCCCGTCGGTGGACCAGGTCAGATTATAGTTCAAGGCGTTGGACGGATATTTGGGCAGGGCGCCAACGCGCAGGCGAACGTCATGCAGGGTGTCGAAGCCGCGAGCGAGGTCGGAGGCGACGATCGAGATGAACCCCGGCGCCAGACCGCACTGGGGAATGAAGGCGGTGGTCGCGTCCGCGGCGAGGGCCTTGACCCGGCGGGTGGTGGCGACGTCCTCGGTCAGATCGAGGTAGTGGGCGCCGGCGGCCTTGGCGGCCTCGGCGACGTGGAAGGTCAGGTGATACGGAGCCGCGGAGAGCACGGCGAACTTTCCGGCGAGAAGGGCGCGCAACGCCGGACCATCGGTGACGTCGAGCACCGCGTGGTCGACCCGCGGCAGGTGGCCGAGATCGGCCAGTTGCTCGGGCGACTGGTCGACGACCGTGATCCTGTAGTCGCCGGTGTCGCTCAGCAGACTGGCGATGGTCGAGCCGATATGGCCCGCGCCGATGACGACAACATGTTTCATGACCGATCCTCCCGTGGTGTGGTCACCCACAATGAAAGGGACCCGCGTCGATTTCCATTGCCAAACCGACGAAACGCCGATCCATTATCGGCTGAAAGCCGAAAGGATCTCGCAGATGGACGACATCGACGCCCGACTGATAGACGCCCTGCGCGAAAACGCTCGGGCGCCGACGGCGGCCCTGGCCCGCACGCTCAGCCTGTCCCGCACCACGGTGCAGAGCCGGATAGAACGGCTGGAGCGAACCGGGGTGATCGCCGGCTATTCCGCGCGACTGTCGGACGCCCACGAACGGGGGCAGATCCACGCCTATGTGATGATGACGGTGTCGCACAAACAGGCCGCGGCCGTGACCGCCGCCGTTCGCCGCCTGCCCGGCGTCCGGTCCTTGCAGTCGGTCAGCGGCCCGTTCGACCTGATCGCCCGGGTGACGGCGCCGAGCGTGGCCGAGATGGATGGCCTGATCGACGCCCTGGGGGCCCTGGAGGGTGTCGAACGAACCACCTCGTCGATCGTGCTCTCCACCAAGATCGACCGGTAGGTTGAATCGACCGGCGCGACGTCGGAAGCCTACAGGCAAGAGGACACCGCCCATATGACCCAGATCCCGACCGTCCATGTCCGCACCGAAGCGCGGGAGGGAGGCGAGGTCGCCTTCGTCACCCTGGACAATGAGCGCAAGCTCAATGTGCTCAACAGCGCGCTGATGACCGCCTTCGTTCAGGCGATGGCCGATCTTTCGGCGAGGGACGATCTGCGGGCGGTCGTGCTCACCGGTGCGGGGACGCGGGCCTTCGTCGGCGGGGCGGACGTCAACGAGATGGCGGAACTGGACAGTCCCGACGCCGCGCGGGCCTTCATCACCCGGGTGCACGGCTGCTGCGCGGCCGTCCGCGCCTGCCCGGTTCCGGTGATCGCGCGCATCGGCGGCTTGACTCTGGGCGCCGGTCTGGAGCTGGCGGCGTCCTGCGACCTGAGGGTCGCGGTCGAATCGGCACGATTCGGCATGCCCGAGGTGAAACTGGGCATTCCGTCCGTGGTGGAGGCGGCGGTCCTGCCGGGACTGATCGGCTGGGGACGGACGCGGGAGATTCTGTTGCTGGGCGACACCTTCGACGCGGCGGCGGCCCTGGCCATGGGGCTGGTGGACGCGGTGGTTCAGCCCGACGACTTCGACGCGGCGATCGAGGCGCGCCTGGAGTCGCTGCTGACCAACGAGCCGCGGGCCGTGCGGATCCAGAAGGCGCTGATCCGCCGCTGGGAAGGCCTGCCGCTGGAGGCGGCGATCGCGGCCGGAATCGACGCCTTCGCCTCCGCCTTCGAGACTGACGAGCCATCGACGGCCATGGCGAAATGGCGGGCCGGCCGATAGGCGCGTCGTCGACGGCGTCGAGGCGTCAGGCCGCGTCGCGCCGGGTTCGGTCGAGCCGGCGGTAGGCGCCGGCGAGGTTCTCGCAGGCCATCCGCAACACCGCGCCCTGGGCGTCCGGCAAGGTCTCGCCCGTCTGGCGCGCGACGGCCTCGCGCCAGTCGGCGGACCGGCCCAGCACCATATCCGGTTCGCAAAGCGCAGCGAGCACCCGGGCGCTGAGATCGCCCGCCAAGGAGAGCGCCGCGTCGATTCGCACGCCGGCCCGCTGACGCGCGTCGCTGAAGCTGTCAGGCGTGATCGACCGGTCGACCCGCGGCGTGAAGTCGCCGCCGCCGGTGGCGGTGCGATGGAGGCAGGCGATATCTCCCTGCAGCCGCCGCACCGCCTCGACACTCTCGATGCTCAGCCGTCCGCGCGCCTGAAGCATGTCGAACACATCCTGGCGGCGGGCGCGCACCAGTCGCCCGGCGGCGTCAACCTTGGTCTCGACATCGTCGCCGGCGGCGAAAGACAGATCGCGAGCCTCCAATCCCCAGGTCGAAGGGTCTTTTTCTCGGTCCCGTTCCGCCGCGCGGCGGCGGGCGATTTCCATTGGGTCGGACGGGCGGACGATCTTGCGTTTACGGCTCATCGGGAACGCGCCAGCCAACGAAGGATCTTGGCCTCCAGATCAGCGACCGGCGTCGCGGGCGGCCCCCGCATGGCGATGACGTGGGGCCGGCAATAGCCCTTGGGCCCGCAGGGATTGCAGCAGGACAGGACAGAGACGCCGTCTCCGGCGACCGGAAAGGCGCATTCGCCTTTCTCGCGGGTGAGCCAGGGCCTGGGCGCCAGGGCGACGGTGTGCGGGGGGAAGGGTTTCGACATGACCAAATAGTTGCATATCGCAAACTTCATGTAAAGCCAGTTCGTTGCATCCTGCCTGATGCATTTTTCGCTCACTGTTTGCATAATGCGGGCATGAGCAACGATGACGACTCCCACAACGGCCCGTCCCTCGACGACATCGACGACGACAGCGGCGGCCGCCCGCCCAACTTCCTTCGCGCCTGGCGCGAGCACCGGGGCCTCACACAGGGCCAGCTCGCCGAGATGGTCGGCACGACCGGTTCAGTGATCAGTCTGCTGGAGTCGGGCGCCCGCGGCCTCGGCGACAAGTGGCTGCGCAAGCTGGCCGCGGCCCTGGGCACGCGGACAGGCCATCTGCTGGAGATGAGCCCTCAGAACGCCGACAATGATATTCTTGAAATCTGGGCGGATGTCCCCGCGGCGGATCGCGCCAAGGCGAAACTGATCCTCAACGCCTTTCGCGCCCCCCGGCCGGAAGATCCCATCGTGAGGGACGGGACCGGCGACGGCCCATCGCTACACTATGTCAAGAAGCCCCGCGGCCGCGGCGGCGCCAAGCGCCCATAGAGGGTTCAGCTTTGTGAAGTAGGCGATCGCCGCTGTCGCGGCGGTGATGATCGCCAGGCGCGCGTCCTGATCGGCCGCCCGTACCAGCAGCCAGAACGTCGCCGCCACAAGCCCGACCGTCACGGGCGCCAGGCCCGCCGCCACGGCCCGCCGCCAGGGGGCATCGCGGAACCGATCCCACACCCGCGCGACACCATAGGCGAGCAGACAAGATGGCAGGCACATTGCGGCCGTCGCCAGCAGGGCTCCTGGCAACCCCGCAACTTTCCACCCCACCAGCGTCGAGATCATGAAATTTGGTCCAGGCGCAGCCTGTGAAATGGCGAAAAGCGCTGTGAAATCCGCATCGCTCATCCAGTGGTGAACCTCCACTGCCTGACGGTGCATCTCCGGAATGATGGCGTTGGCGCCGCCGAAGGCCAGCAAAGACAGCGCGCCGAACTGCCAGACAAGCGACCAAAGGACGTCCGTGGAGTCCTTCATGCGCCCCGCCTTCGCGCGACAAGGACGCTGACGGGCGCGAGCCCCAAAAGCACCCAAGGCAAGGGTAGGCGCAGCAGACCGACACCAATGAACGCGGCGAGAACGATCGGGCCGGCCGTATAGGGCGCCGCCGCCAGAACGGGCCTGGCCATTTTCAACGATGTGGCTGCGGCGAGACCTGCGGCGGCGGCCGACAATCCCCTGATCGCCGATGGCGTATGACCCAGCGCCCCATACCGGCTCCATAGGGCTCCAAGAACAAGCACCAGAGCCACCGGCGCGACCACAAGGCCCGCGAGGGCCGCGAGGGCGCCGATAGGCCCGGCGAAACGTGAGCCCACCACCACCGACAGATTGACGACGTTCGGACCCGGAATCGACTGGCACAGCGACAGGGTTTCATTGAACTCCGCGGCGCTGAGCCAGCCCCGCCGCTCGACCAGCGCGCGCCGCGCGAAGGGCAGCACCCCGCCGAAACCGGAAAGCCCGATCTTCAGAAAGGCGGCGAACAGGATGCGCGGCGTCGGTGGCGGTGTCTCCGGACTGAGGCGCGGAACAGGAATCGGCATTTCAACTTTTCGTGATCGCACGGCGGGGCAGCCGTCTGCTTTGATGTGAAATTTGCATTTTGCAATATTCACCACTTACGTCTAATATGCCGTTCTGCAAGTTTTCCCGGCCCCGAGGAGCCAGCCCCATGCCGAACGCCACCTCCGGAAACGCGTCGCTGCACGCCTTCGACATCTCGGCCGAAGCGTTCGCGATCGACTGTTGCGCGCGCTTTGAGGCAGGGAGGGTTCTGGCGACCTCCGACACAGACAGGCTCTGGAAACTCGCTGAGCGGGTCGCGCGCGATCTGTCGATTTGGGCCGCGGCGTGGCGGAGGCTCGAGGTGGGACGCGACGGCGCCTTTCCGCCCGAAGCCTGCGCCGGCCGTGTGGTCGAGTGCCTGTTCGATGACGCCCTGACGCCCACGGCCGCCCGCCTGCTGTCGGCCGCAATCGCGGTCGCGCTCGATCGGGTCACCGGCCCAATCGCTCCCGGCGGACGGATCGAACATCCCTGACCGCGCTGCTCTGCAGGCTGGCGCCCGCATTGGCCGGCAAGGCGATGAAGAACAGGGTGGAGACCAGGGCGACCAAGCCTATTGCGACGAACGCGGGCGCGATGGTCGCCGCGCTGAGAACGCGGGTATGCGCATTCGCCATCATCAGGCGCAACAGCGTGGCGGCCAAGCCTATGCCCATGCTCTGTGACAACTGCTGGCCCATGGTTGACATGGTGGAGGCGCGGCTCATCTGAGCCTGATCGATGTCGGCGTAGGCGACGCCGTTGAGCGCCGTAAACTGCAGAGACCGGAAGAAACCACCTGTCAGCAGCACGACGTAGATCAGCCAGTGGGGCGTCGAGGGGTTGAACAGGCCGTAGGCCATGAAGGTCCCGGCGACGATGACCGCATTGACGCTCAGGGTGCGCCTGAAGCCGAACCGGCCAAGAATCGGTGGCGCACAGGTCTTCATCACCAGGGCGGCGGCGGCGCTGGCGAAGGTCATCATGCCGGCCTGCAGCGCGGAAAGGCCGAACGCGACCTGCAACAGCAGCGCCAGCATGAATGGGGTCGCGCCCATGCCCATGCGCATGAACGCGCCTCCCACAACCGAGGCGGTGAAGGTGTGGATCTTCAGCAGTCCGAGATCCAGGATGGCATGTTCGGCGCGGCGGCTATGCCAGACATAGGCGGTCAGGCAAGCCGCGCCACCCACCATCATCCCCGCCACCGCCCACGGCGGAAGGGCGCTGCGGCCAAGGTTCTCAAACCCATAGACAACGCCGGCCATGCCCACGCCGGTCAGCAGCAGGCCGGTCCAGTCGAGTGGGCGAACCCCCTCTTCCCGCACATTGGGAATGAACCGGGTCACCAGTACAACGCCCAGCAGAGCGATGGGCAGGTTGAGGAAGAAGATCCACCGCCAGGAGCCGTAGGTGACGATGAAGCCGCCGATCGGCGGACCCAGCACCGGTCCGAGCAGAGCCGGCATGGTCAGGACCGACATGGCGCGAACGAGGTTGTGCTTGGCGGTCGAGCGAAGCAGGACCAGCCGCCCGACCGGCCCCATCATCGCCCCCGCCGCCCCGGCGCAGAACCGCGCCAGCAGGAGTTCCGGCAGGGTCTGGGCGAGGCCGCACCCGGCGCAAGCCGAGGCGTAGCCGGCGATGGCGAACAGGAACACCTTCTTGGCGCCGAACCTGTCGGCGGCCCAGCCACTGATCGGTAGGAAGACCGCCGAGGCCAGCAGGTAGACGGTAATGGCGGTGTTGAGGTGAACAGGATCCTCGTGCAGAGACCGGGCCATTGTCGGCAAGGCGTTGGCCAGTACGGTGGCGTTGAGGGTCTGCATCATCAGCGCGGCGCCGATGATCGCCGGCACAAGCGAGGAGAACGCCTCCGGCGCCGGCCTGTCCGCGGCAATGGCGTCGATAAGATCAGGGCCGTCGGCGGGCGCGTCGACCATCAGCGGTCTCCAGCCAGTCGAGCAAGCGGTCCGGCCGCGGCGGCAAGCGCGGCGCGATCCGCCGGCGACAGGGCGTCGAGCTTCGCCGCCAGCCAATCGTTGCGCCGCTGCTGGATCGCCGCCAAGGCGCCTTCACCGGCCGCGGTGAGTCTGACGCCGACCCGGCGCCGATCGGCGGCAAGCGCCGGGTCGCGCGAGATCCAGCCGGAGTCTTCGAGACGCTTGAGGTGGCCGCTCATGGATGGCCGGGTCATCTGTTCGACCTCAGCCAATTCGGCCCCGCCAATTCCGGGGCGCTTGCGGATCACACCGAGGATCTGGGCGTCGAGCGCGGAGACCCCGGCCTTCTGCGCCTCGCGCCTCAGGTGGCGGGCCGCGCGGAGCAACGCCGGCCGCAGGGCCGCGGCCAGCAGGGATACGGTGTCATTGGGATCGCGATCCGGCACGCATCGCCTCGAAACAAGTTAGGAAGGATAACTATCTAACTAGGTCGCGGAAATGCGCAAGGGGTGACCCGCGAGGATCACCCCTTGAGTTGGTGTTCAGGCCTCGGCGAAATGGAGCGCCTTGCCCGCCGTATAGCTGGTCTTCAGGGCGAGGGACTCCTTGGCCGCCTCGTATTCGGTGGCGAGGCGCGCCACCAGTTCGCCGGCGCTGAGGATGTCCTTCACCGCGCCGATGCCCTGACCACAGCCCCAGATGTCCTTCCAGGCCTTGGCTTCCTGGTTCCCGCCCGAGGCGAAATTCATCTTGGAGGGGTCGGCCTCGGGCAGGTTGTCCGGATCGAGGCCGGCGGCGAGGATGCTCGGGCGCAGGTAGTTGCCATGAATGCCGGTGAACAGGTTGGTGTAGACGATGTCCTCGCCGCCGCGATCGACGATCATATCCTTGTAGCCTTGGACGGCGTTGGCCTCCTTGGTGGCGATGAAGGCCGAGCCGATGTAGGCGAGGTCCGCGCCCATGGCCTGGGCCGCGAGGATGGCGCCGCCGTTGGCGATGGAGCCCGAAAGGGCGATCGGCCCGTCGAACCACTCGCGCAGTTCCTGAACCATGGCGAAGGGCGAAAGCCGCCCGGCGTGACCGCCCGCGCCGGCGGCGACCGGAATCAGACCGTCGGCGCCCTTCTCGATCGCCTTGCGGGCGAAGAAGTTGGAGATCACGTCATGCATGATCACCCCGCCCCAGCCATGGACCGCCGCATTGACGTCCTCGCGGGCGCCCAGCGAGGTGATCACCACCGGGACCTTATACTTGGCGCACAGCTCGACGTCGTCCTCCAGTCGGTTGTTGGTCTTGTGGACGATCTGATTGACGGCGAATGGCGCCGAGGGAGCCTCGGGGTGGGCCTTGTCCCAGGCCGCCAGTTCCTCGGTGATGCGCGCCAGCCACTCATCGAGTTGGGACAGCGGCCGGGCGTTGAGCGAGGGAAACGAACCGACAATCCCCGCCTTGCACTGGGCGATGACCAGGTCCGGTCCGGAAATGATGAACAGCGGGGAGGCGATCACCGGCAGACGGAGGCGATCGCGGAGTACGGGCGGCAGGGCCATGGCCTGAAAATTTCCTCTTTTAGAGACGGGCGATGTCAAGACGATAGGACCCGGATCGTTCAACGGCCATAGATCGTGCGTTGCAAATAGGCAACGGCCGGCCGAAGACGGTTTGTGTCAGGTCGGCAAAACAGTCGATTTTCACAAAAGCGTTACGAACCGCGATTACCCGTCCTCCCTCAAGAGCCGGCCGCATGGGCGACGGTTCCGCATGGGATCTTCACAATGAGAACACGTACTGCCTTGGTCGCGGGAGCGGCTCTGGGGGCTTTCGTCATGTCTGGCGTCACGGCGCAAGCCGACGTCACGACCCACAAGAAAGCCCATCACCGGGCCGCCGTCGCGGCTCCGTCGAAGGAAACCGTTGAGCTGAAGCAGGAGGTCGAAGACCTCAAGGCCCAGCTGCAGACCCTCGCCACCCGCCTCGACGCCCAGTCGCAGGCGCAACAACAGACCCAGGCCCAGGCCCAGGCCGCGCAAAGCCAGGCTCAAACCGCCCAGGCCACCGCCCAGGCCGCCCAGACCCAGGTCCAGGCCGACGCCAGCAAGATCCTGACCATCCCGGCCCAGGTGGAAACCGCCACCAAGAAGGCCGCGCCGAAGCCCGGCTGGTGGAACGAAACCAAGGTCGGCGGCACGATGTACGCCGACGTCAGCACCATCAGCAACCGCAACGACGCCGGCAAGACCGCCCAGAGCGGTGTGAACTACGACATCAAGCGGATGTATCTGGTCGTCGACCACAAGTTCAACGACACCTACTCGTTCAACCTGACCACCGACTTCACCTTCGACTCCAACACGGCCTCGCCGAGCGGCGCTTCCGCGCCGACGGCGAATGAAGCGGGCGGCGCCAACACCGCCAGCGGCATCAAGGCCACCCAGCTCTACCTCAAGAAGGCCTATCTGCAGGCGCACTACAGCGACGCCTTCAACGTTCGCCTCGGCGCCGCCGACCTGCCCTGGATTCCCTTCGTCGAAGGAATCTACGGCTACCGCTACGTCGAGCAGACCCTGATCGACCGCACCAAGTTCGGCACCTCGGCCGACTGGGGCGTCAACATCAACGGCTCGCTGTTCGACAAATTCCTGAACTACTCGGTGTCGGTCATCGACGGCGAAGGCTACAAGCAACCGGCTCTCGGCACGGTCAACCGCACCAACGCGATCGACGTCGAAGGCCGCGCCAACATCGCCTACAAGGGCTTCATTGTCGCCGTTGGCGGCTACGACGGCAAGCTGGGCAAGGACGTCCAGAATGTCCTGACCTACAACACCGCCGAGCGTTTCGACGCCCTGGTTTCTTACACCGACAAGCATGTCCGCGTCGGCTTTGAATACCTCTGGGCCAAATACTGGGGCGATGTCACCCAGTCCAACGCTGCGAAGACCAACTCCACCGACGGCTATTCGGTTTTCGCCTCGTACAACTTCACCCCGAAGCTCGCCCTGTTCGGCAAGTATGAATGGGTGAAGCCGAAAGCGACCACGGTCGCCAACGAGAACGACAACTACTTCAATATCGGCGTTTCCTATAAGCCGATCGGCCCGCTCGACTTCGCCCTCGTCTACAAGCGCGACAGCGTCGTGAACGGCTCCTTCTCCACCGCCAATGGCGTCATCGGCATTCCGACCGGCGCAACCGCGGGCAAGGGAACCTATGACGAAGTTGGCTTGTTCACGCAGGTGAAGTTCTAAGACACGGCTCGCCGCCGGGGACCGCCGAAACGGTGTTTCCCGGCGGCGGCGCGTCTTCGTCTACCGCGCTTCTCCTGGAGCGGGCCTGTCACGAAACCGATACGGCGCGCGCCTAGAACATCAACAAGTGAGCCTTCAGAATGGATGGCTCGATTTGGGAGATTTTCATGCTTAAAACACTCGCGGTCGCCATTACGGCGACCTCACTGGTCGCCAGCGGCGCGATCGCTGGCAACATCTCGGGCGCCGGCGCCACCTTCCCCGCCCCCGTCTACGCCAAATGGGCGGAGACCTATAAGGCGAAGGCCGACGCCACCTTGAACTACCAGGCCATCGGCTCGGGCGGCGGCAAGAAGCAGATCATCGCCAACACCGTCGACTTCGGCGCCTCCGACAAGCCGATGAAGCCCGACGAGCTGGCCGCCAACGGCCTTCAGCAGTTCCCGACGGTCATCGGCGGCGTCGTCCCGGTGATGAACCTGCCGGGCGTCAAGGCTGGCGAAATTCGCCTTACCGCCAAGGTTCTCGCGGACATCTACCTCGGCCTGATCAAGACCTGGGATGACCCGGTTCTGGCCTCATGGAACAAGGGCGTGAAGCTGCCGCACACCCCGATCACCGTCGTGCACCGCTCGGACGGATCAGGCACCAGCTTCCTGTTCACCAGCTACCTGAGCATGGGCGACGAAAAATGGGCCAATGGCCCCGGCGGCAACGACGCGGTCAATTGGCCGGTCGGTCTGGGCGGCAAGGGCAACGACGGCGTCGCGGCCTTCGTCAAGCAGACTCCGGGTTCGATTGGCTATGTCGAATACGCCTACGCCAAGCAGAACAACATGACCTACGCGATCATGCAGAACAAGGCCGGCAAGTGGGTCGCGCCGACCGCGGCCAATTTCGCCGCCGCCGCCGCCGGCGCCAAGTGGACGGAAGCCCCCGGCTTCTACCTGCTGCTGCTCGACCAGCCCGGCGCCAACGCCTGGCCGATCACCGGCGCGACGTTCATCCTGATGCACAGCAAGCAGACCAACGCCCAGAACGGCCACGACGTACTGGCCTTCTTCGATTGGGCCTACAAGAACGGCGACGCTCAGGCCGCCGAACTCGACTACGTTACGCTTCCCCCGGCCATCAAGACCCTGGTCCGCAAGTCGTGGAAGACCATCGTCGGTCCCGACGGCAAGCCGGTATTCTAGAACTCGACGATCTCAACTGCGGAAACCTCGCCGCCCGAACAGGGTGGCGGGGTTTGTCGCGGTGCTCTACTAGGTGCGCGTGAAGACTTTTTCGAGAGGGGCCATGTCGAACGCCTTGAACGCCCCGCCGCGGCGCACGACCCCTCGCGGTTTCCACATCGAACCAATTTTTGAGATGCTGTGTTTCGCCGCCGCCACTGCGTTGCTGGCCGCGCTGGGCGGCGTGCTTGTGTCGCTGGTGATCGGCGGTTGGCCGGCCCTGTCGAAGTTCGGCTTCGGCTTCATCACCGGCGTGACCTGGGATCCCAACCCCGACCATGAAGTCTACGGCGCCGCCGGGCCAATCATCGGCACATTGATCACCTCGGCCGTCGCCCTGGCTATGGCCCTGCCCATCGCTGGCGGGGTCGCCTTTTTCCTTGTGGAACTCTGCCCGCCGATCCTGCGCCGGCCGATCGGAACCGCCGTCGAACTGTTGGCCGGCATTCCCTCGATCGTCTACGGTATGTGGGGACTGTTCGTGTTCGCCCCGTTGTTCGCCAAGAACATCGAAATGCCGCTGATGGCCGCCGCGCCGGTCGGCAGCGTCTGGGAAACCCTTTTCTCCGGGATCCCGAACGGGTCCGGAATCCTGGCGGCGTCGATCATCCTCGCGATCATGATCCTGCCATTCATGGCCGCAACCCTCCGCGAGCTTCTCAACACGGTACCGGCGCAGGTGCGCGAAAGCGCCTACGGCCTCGGCGCGACGACAGCCGAGGTGGTGATGAGCGTCACCTTGCCCTACGTCCGCCGCGGCGCGATCGGAGCGGTGATGCTCGGTCTTGGCCGCGCGCTCGGCGAGACCATGGCCGTGACCTTCATCATCGGCAATTCTCATGGCTTCCCCAAGGGGCTGTTCGACTCGGGCTCGACGATCGCCTCGACGATCGCAAATGAATTCAACGAGGCCAGCGGCCTTCAGTCGGCCGCTCTGATCGCCCTCGGGCTGGTGTTGTTCGTCATCACCTTCATCGTCCTGGCGCTCGCGCGCCTGTTGCTGCGCAATCCGGCAAAGGTCTAGACTCATGGCCGTCTCCGCCCGACGGGTCGCGACCCGTCGCATATCCAACGTCATCTTCGTGGCATTCTGTTGCCTGTTCACAGTGCTGGCTCTGACCGCGCTGGCGGCCATTCTCTACTCTTTGATCGTGCAGGGTCTGGGGGGAATGAACCTGGATGTCTTCACCAAGGACACGCCCGCGGCCGGAACGGCCGGCGGCTTGAGAAACGCCATCGTGGGGTCGATACTCATGGCGTCGCTGGGGATGGTCATCGCCTTGGCTGTCGGCATCATGGCGGGCACCTGGCTGGCCGAATATGCGGGCGAAAGTCAGTTCGGCAACGTGGTCCGGTTTCTGAATGACGTACTGTTGTCGGCGCCATCGATCCTGGTGGGCCTTTTCGTCTACTATATCCTGGTCAAGCCCTTCGGGAGCTTCTCCGGCATCGCCGGCGGCGTCGCCCTGGCCCTGCTGGCGGCGCCTGTCATCACCCGCACGACCGAGGACGTTCTCAAGCTGCAGCCGATCGCCATGCGAGAATCCGGCGTCGCCCTCGGATCTCCCGTCTGGCACGTCATCCGGGAGATCCTCTGGCGGGGGTCGGCCAGTGGGATCCTGACCGGCGCCCTGCTCGCCTTCGCCCGGGTCAGCGGCGAGACCGCACCGCTGCTGTTCACCGCCTTGGGCAACCAATTCATGGACTGGAAGCACCTGGGCAGAGCCATGACCGAGCCGATGGCAAGCCTGCCGGTTGTGATCTTCCAGGACGCCCTGACGCCCTATCCCGACCTGAACAGACTGGCGTGGGCCGGCGCCCTGCTGATCGCCGCCTCCGTTCTCGCCGTCACCCTCATCGCTCGCGCCTTCGCCAAGGAGTCCAGCCGCTCATGACCCTCGTGGACACCCTGCCCAACGGGCTCGACGTCTCGATCGCCAAGATTGACCAATCAGTTGTGAAGCTCGACGTCCAGAACCTGGATTTCTTCTACGGAAAAAATCGTTCGCTCAAGTCCGTATCGATCCCGTTCGAAGCCAACGCCGTTACGGCTCTGATTGGACCGTCGGGCTGCGGCAAATCGACTCTGTTGCGAACGCTCAACCGCATGTACGCCCTCTATCCGGGGCAAAAGGCGACCGGAAAGATCATGTTGGACGGCGAGGATATCCTCCGGCCGGGTGTCAACCTGTCGATGCTGCGCGCCAAGATCGGCATGGTCTTCCAGAAGCCGACGCCGTTTCCGATGTCGATCTTCGACAACGTCGCCTTCGGCGTGCGCCTCTATGAAACCTTGAACAAGACCGACATGGCCGAACGCGTCGAGGAATCCCTACGCCGGGCGGCCCTGTGGGACGAGGTCAAGGACAAGCTGCAGACCTCTGGCCTGGGCCTGTCCGGCGGCCAGCAGCAGCGGCTATGCGTCGCCCGCTGCATCGCGGTGAAACCGGAAATTCTGTTGCTCGACGAGCCCACTTCGGCGCTGGACCCGATCTCCAGCGCCAAGCTGGAAGAGACCGTCACCCAGTTGAAGAACGACTACACGATCATCATCGTCACCCATAACTTGGGCCAAGCGGCGCGGGTCTCGAAATACACGGGCTTCATGTATCTTGGGGAACTGGTCGAATTCGGCGAAACCGGCGAAATGTTCACCAGGCCGGTGACCACGCGCGGTTCGGACTACATCACCGGCCGCTTCGGCTAACGGGACTGTCACAAATCGGGCCTATCCTCCCCGGAGGGAAAGCCCCGCGAATCGAGTGCGTGAAACACATGGAACACACCGTCCGGGCCTACGACGCGGAATTGGACGCCATCACGGCGGAGTTGGCGCGCATGGGCGGCCTTGCGGAGTCGGAAGTCGCCGACGCCATCAAGGCCATCGCCAATCGCGACGTGGCTCTGGCCGCATCGGTGATCGCCCGCGATATAAAACTCGACGGCCTCGAGATGGATATCGAGCGCAAGGCGGTGCGCCTTATCGCCCTGCGTCAGCCGGTGGCCGACGACCTGCGCCGGACCGTGGCGGCGATGAAGATCAGCATGAACCTGGAGCGTTGCGGCGACCTCGCCAAGAACATCGCCAAGCGCGCGTTGGTCATCGCCGAATCGGCCCCCATTACGCCCCTCACCAGCTCCATCGAGCGAATGGGCGAATTGGTGACGACGCGTCTGAAGGACGTGCTCGACGCCCTGACCTCGCGAGAGGTCGAGCAGGCGGTGGCGGTGTGGACACAGGACCATGAGGTCGATGAGCACTACGACGCGATCTTCCGGGAACTGCTGACCTACATGATGGGCGATCCGCGGACGATCACCTCGTGCGCCCACCTGCTGTTCGTGGCCAAGAACCTGGAACGCATTGGCGACCACGCCACGAACATCGCCGAAATCCTGCACTATGAGATCACGGGCGTCGAACTGACCGAGGAACGGCCCAAGTCCGACGAACTTCAGCAACGGGTGTTCTGACCGAGATGGCGATAGAGTCCCAGCCTGCCCTGCGGCCCACGATCCTTGTGGTCGAGGACGAGGAGTCGCTGGCGACTCTGCTCCACTACAACCTCGAACGCGAGGGCTACGCCGTCGGAGTCAGCAGCGACGGCGAAGAGGCGTTGATGCTGATCGACGAGAAGCAACCGGACCTGGTGATCCTCGACTGGATGCTGCCGTCGGTGTCCGGCATCGAGGTCTGTCGCCGACTGCGCCAAAGCACTCAGACCCGCAACCTGCCGATCATCATGCTGACGGCGCGTGGCGAGGAAACCGATCGCATCCGCGGCCTCGACATGGGCGCCGACGACTATGTGGTGAAGCCCTTCTCGATGATCGAACTTTGCGCCCGCGTGCGCGCGGTCCTGCGTCGAATTCGCCCGGGCCTGTCAGAGGACAAGGTTCGCCACGGCGACCTGATGATCGATCGCGTGGCCCACCGGGTGAAACGCGGCGCCGATGATATCCGGCTCGGTCCCACGGAATTCCGTCTGCTCGACCACTTCATGCAGCACCCGGGCCGGGTGTTCAGCCGGGAACAGTTGCTCGACGCGGTTTGGGGATCGGATGTCTATGTCGAAACCCGCACGGTGGACGTCCACATCGGCCGCCTGAGACGGGCTTTGAACCGTGACGGCCAGGAGGACCCGATCCGCACCGTGCGTTCGGCGGGCTATTCCCTGGAAGTCTGATCGCGGTCTACGGCTCGACTGACGTTCCGTAAGGTCGGCCAATGCCTTGACCCGCGCCTCATGCTGGGGTGCAAGACCGCACACCTTGCCAGGAACTCCCGCGTGGCCGCACCCATCATCCCACTTGCAGACGCTTTTGCTCCGGCCACATCCGCCGATTGGCTGGCCGTGGTCGAGAAGACTCTCAAGGGGGCCGGCGCCGACACCCTGATCAGCCACACGGCGGACGGCCTGCCGATCCTCCCGCTCTATTCAGCGGCCGAAGCCGGTCGCCCCCTCCCCTTCACGCCCCCGGCCCCTAGCGCCCAAGGCGGCTGGGACATCCGAGCTGTGGTCGCCCAGGCCGACCCGGCCGCCGCCAACGCGGCGGCCCTGCAGGCGCTTTCGGGCGGCGCCGCCTCGATCCTGGTCAAGACAGCTACGTCGAACGATCTCGCTCAGGTGTTGGATGGTGTGATGACCGACCTTGCGCCGGTCGCCCTCGACGCTGGTTTCGACGGCGTGGAGGCGGCGGAGGCGCTCGCCCGCATCGCCAAGGCGGCGCCCGCCGCGCCACTGGCTCTGCACCTCGATCCGTTGTCGGCGTTCGCCGCCTCCGGCGCCAGCCCAGGTCCGATCGAAGGGCACATCGCCCGGGCCGCGGGGTTCGCAGCCGGCCTGATCGATATTTATCCAAGAGCGAGCCTGTTCCTGGCCAGGGGCGCGGTGATCCATGAGGCCGGAGGGTCGCCAGCCTGGGAACTCGGCTTCGCCATGGCCGCCGCGGTGGCCTACGCCAAGGCGTTGGTGGCCGCAGGGGCGACCATCGACACGGCGTTCGAACGTATCGTTCTGGGCGTGGTGGCCGAGGCCGAGCCTCTGACGGCGATCGCCAAGCTGCGTGCGGCGAGGGTGCTGTGGACCCGTGTCACCCAGGCCTGCGGCGTTGCGGCCCCGGCGCGGATCGAGGCGAGGTCGTCCCGCCGCATGCTGACCCGGGCCGATCGCTGGACCAATCTGATGCGCCTGACCAGCGCCGGCTTCTCGGCCGCGGTTGGTGGCGCCGACGCGGTTGTGCTGGGCGCGTTCACCGACGCAATCGGCGGCGCGGACGCCTTCGCCCTTCGCATGGCGCGCAACACCCAGTTGATCCTGATGGAGGAGGCCCACCTCGGCCGGGTGACCGATCCCGCCGGCGGCTCGTGGGCGTTCGAAAGCCAGACGGCGGAACTGTCCCGCGCCGCCTGGGCGGTGTTCGTCGAGATCGAAGGCCATGGCGGGGCCGCGGCGGCTCTCATGAACGGCGTCATCGCCTCGGCCGTGGGTCGCTCCCGCGACGCGCTCAAGACCGCCATCTCTGGCCGTGGCTTGAGGATTCTCGGGGTCACGGATTTCCCAAGCGACGAGCCGCCGCCATCGTCTGGACCGCCGTCAGGACCGGAAACCGCCTTTTCGAGCCGCGCGCGCGTCGTCGGCGACGACAGCGCCTGCCCGCCCCTGTTGGCGACCCGCCTTGAGGAGTTGGCCCGATGAGCGGCTTTCCGGACTTCACCACCCTCAGCCTCGATGATCTCGCGTCGTCCACGCCGACGACCGCCTCGCCGGACGACGGATTCCTGACACCGGAGGACATCCGACTTAAGCCGTCCTACGGTCCATCCGACAGTGAGGGGCTGGATTTCACGGGCGGCTATCCCGGCCTGGCCCCTTTCCTGCGCGGCCCCTACCCGACCATGTACCTGACCAACCCCTGGACGATCCGGCAATACGCCGGCTTCTCCACGGCAGAGGACTCCAACGCCTTCTACCGGCGCAACCTGGCGGCGGGACAGATGGGCCTGAGCGTCGCCTTCGACCTCGCCACCCACCGCGGCTACGACTCCGACCACCCTCGCGTGCGCGGCGATGTCGGCATGGCGGGCGTCGCCATCGACTCGATCCTGGACATGCGCACCCTGTTCAGCGGCATCCCGCTGGACAAGATGAGCGTGTCGATGACCATGAACGGCGCCGTGCTGCCGATCCTGGCGCTCTATATCGTCGCCGCCGAGGAACAGGGCGTGGCCCACGCCGCCCTCTCCGGCACGATCCAGAACGACATTCTCAAGGAGTTCATGGTTCGGAATACCTACATCTACCCGCCCGAGCCCTCGATGCGGATCATCTCCGATATTTTCGCCTACACGGCCAAGGAGATGCCGAAGTTCAACTCGATTTCGATCAGCGGCTATCACATGCAGGAGGCGGGCGCGTCGCTCGACCTCGAACTGGCCTACACCCTCGCCGACGGGGTCGACTATGTTCGCGCCGGCGTTGCGGCCGGAATGACAGTCGACGCCTTCGCCCCGCGCCTGTCGTTCTTCTGGTGCGCGGGGATGAACTATTTCATGGAGGTCGCCAAGCAGCGCGCTGCCCGCCTGCTTTGGGCGAAGCTGATGCGGGAAAACTTCGCCCCGAAGGACTCGCGATCCTTGTCGCTGCGCGCCCACACCCAGACCAGCGGCTGGTCGCTGGCGGCGCAGGACGTGTTCAACAACGTGCCTCGCACCACCATCGAGGCCATGGCCGCCGTGACCGGCCACACCCAGAGCCTGCACACCAATTCGCTCGACGAGGCCCTGGCCCTGCCGACCGATTTCTCGGCGCGGATCGCCCGCAACACCCAGCTGTTCCTGCAGGTCGAGAGCGGCCTGACCCGGGTGATCGATATCTGGGGCGGCAGCCACTACGTCGAGCGGCTGACCCACGATCTCGCCGCCAGGGCGCTCGGCCACATCGCCGAGGTCGAGGCCGCCGGCGGCATGGCCAAGGCCATCAGCCAGGGCCTGCCGAAGCGGCGGATCGAGGCGGCCGCGGCCCGCACCCAGGGGCGCATCGACAGCGGCGACCAGGTGCTGGTGGGGGTGAACCGCTTCCTCAACGAGGACGCCGACGACATCCCGATCCTCACTGTCGACAATAGCGCCGTGCTGGCCAGCCAGATCGAGAAGCTGACACGGCTAAAGGCCGAGCGCGATCCGGCGGCGGTGGCGGCGGCCCTGGAGGCCCTTGAGGCCGGGGCCCGCGGGAAGTCCAACCTGCTCGAACTCGCCGTGGCCGCGGGCCGCGCCAAGGCGACGGTGGGCGAAATCAGCCTGGCGCTGGAACGCGTGTTCGGCCGCCACCAGGCCAAGCCGGAGGTCGTTCGCGGGGTCTATGGCGATGCGGTGGGTTCAGGACCGAAGGTGACGCGAGCGCGGCGGATGATCGCCGCCTTCTCGGAGGCTGATGGCCGGGCGCCCGCCATCCTGGTCGCCAAGATGGGTCAGGACGGCCACGACCGGGGCCAGAAGGTGATCGCCACGGGCTTCGACGACCTCGGCTTCTCGGTCGACGTCGGCCCGCTGTTCGCCACCCCGGCCGAGGCGGCCCAGGAGGCCGTGGCCAGGAACGTGCACGTGATCGGCGCCAGTTCCCTGGCGGCCGGCCACCTGACGCTGATTCCGGAGCTGAAGGCGGAGCTGGAAAAGCTTGGCCGGAGCGACATCATGATCGTCGTCGGCGGCGTGATCCCCAAGGGCGACTTCGACGCCCTCAAGGCCGCCGGCGCCCGCCTGATCTTCCCGCCCGGCACCGTGGTGGCCGACGCGGCCGTGGCGATCCTCGACGCGCTGAACGCCGATCTGGGCTACGCGCAGACGGAAGCGGCGTAGCGCGAGG
>CAIQDO010000663.1 GCA_903870555.1 uncultured Caulobacteraceae bacterium | reverse complement strand
CCGGCGGGGCCGCCTGAGCGACCACCGGCGGCGCCGGGTTGGGCTTGGGCTTTTCGACCGGCGCGATCATCAAGGCCGGCGGAGCCGGAACATTGAGGGGCACGACGGCCGGAGGCCTGGGCTGAACCGGCGGCGGGGGCGGCAGGTTCTTCGGCGGCGGCGGAGGTGGCGGGGGTGGAGGCGGCGGCGGCGGCGGCTTCAGCAGCACGGCATCCGTCTTCTCGTCCGAAAACTCCTGATACTTGGCCTCGAACTTCCACTTGTAGAGGTAGTACCCGAGCGCCCCGTGGATGCCGAGCGCCAGAGCGATGGCCAGAAGAAGGCCATTTTGATTGCGCGGACGCGGAAGGTCGAAGGGATTATGCGCCGGGTGAGCGATATCGATCGTGTTTGGGCTGGGGGGGGTCTCGGTCATTGCTTAAGTCCGGACTTATCCTCACCAACGAGGGCGACGCTATAAAAGCCGTTGTCCTGAAGCTTGTTCATGACGCCCATGAAATTCTCGTACAGCACGTCCTGATCACCCCGGATGAAAATCCGCATCTTGCCGGGGTTGGAGCCGCCAACGGCCTTACGGAGGTCGTCGCCGAGCGTGTCCATGTCAGAGGCGTTGTCGCCGACGAAAACCTTGCCGTCTCGCTTCAGGGAAATGAAGACCCGCTTGGGCGGATCCTTGGCAGCCTTGGCCGCCGCCGGCGGAAGCGCCACCTTGACCGTCACGCTGGCCAGGGGAGCGGCCACCATGAAGATGATCAAGAGGACCAGCATGACGTCCACGAAGGGCGTCACATTGATCGAGGCGTTCTGCGCGACGTCGTAGCGGCCGCCGCCTCCTCCAGAGAGTTTCGCGGCCATACGCCTTAGGCTCCCTTGTCGAGCTGCCGGGAGATGGCGTTGATCAATTCAGCGACAAAGCCTTCCGAACGCGAACCGTATCCGGTGATCTGGGTCTGGAAGAGGTTGTAGAAGATAACCGCCGGGATGGCGGCGAAGAGGCCGATGCCCGTGGCCAGCAGCGCCTGGGCGATACCGGGGGCGACGACGGCCAGGTTGGTGGTGTTGGTGTTCGCGATACCGATGAACGAGTTCATGATCCCGTAGACGGTGCCGAACAGGCCGATGAAGGGCGCGTTCGCGCCGACGGAGGCCAGGAACTGCATGCCGCCGGAAAGGCGACGGGCAAGCGAAGACTGAACGGCGCCGATCGCCTGCGTGGCGCGGGTGATGGTGGAGTCGCGGTGTTCGCCGGCGACTTGGAGACCGGCCTGACGGGACAGTTCCACTTCGGAGGCGGCGGCGGCGGCCATGTCGGCCAGCGGGTTGCCGGCGAACTCTTCCGATTCCGCGATACGGCCCATTTCGGTGATCGACTTGGCGCCGCGGAAGCTTTCCAGGAAGGAGTCGGAGGACTTCTTCAGACCGTTGAATTCGACCAGCTTGATGACCAGCAGCATCCAGGTGCCGATGGAGCAGGCGAGCAGGCCGATCATGACGAACTTCACGATCAGTTCGGCCTGCATGAACATGACGATCGGGGTCAGCTTGCCGTTGGCGGAGCCGCCGACCTTCATGCCTTCCGCGCCGCTGGAGTCAGCGGGGGCGGCGTCGGCGGCCGGAGTCGCCGGGGCGGCGGCGGCGGGAGCCGCCGCGGCCGCGGCGGCCGGAGCAGCGGGCGCTGCTGTCTGCGCGTTCGCGGGTACGCTCGCCAGCAGCGCTATGGCGCCGACCAGAGCAATGATGGGAGAGGTTCGTTTCGTTTCGAGCATCTGGCGCCGGTTCCTGCGTGATCGTGCACAATGATTGGTGTGGGCTGACGGCGCCGAGACGCACGTCACCCTTTGCATTACCGCCCGTTTAGACTTGCGGTGTGGCCCCTTTGGCAACCCAATTTTTCGGCGTCAAGTGGCGCCACGGGCGGGCGGAGTCCCCCCGATGCAAACCGAACCCCGTTCACATTGCGTTGCAGCATGAATTTCCTCATCGCGCCTTGGGGAATCCTGGGTTTGGGGCATGAAAATTCTCTGCGGCGCAGCATTTGACAAGGATTGCGTTGAGTCTGAGGTTCCGGTCCCCGCCGGAACGTCAGGCGCCAGCCGTCTAGAAAACGGTCACGGCGCCCGCGATGCGCTCACGCGTTCAGGGGGCGCGCCGCGCGTATTCGAAAACTGTCTGGGAGGAGTGGTGCCTGGGGGCGGATTCGAACCACCGACACGCGGATTTTCAATCCGCTGCTCTACCAACTGAGCTACCCAGGCCGGGAAATTTGGAGCGCCGTCTATAGGCGCCCAAGAATGGCTTGTCCAGAAGCCAAGAACGATTGTCGCCTTGGGCGATCAACGGGATTCGTCGGCCTCCGGCGGCGGCGGTCGGATTTCATCATCGTCATCGTCATCGTCGCGGGCGGCGGGGATGGCGTAGCGACCAACCAGCCAGCGCTGCAGATCGACGTCCGCGCACCGTCGCGAGCAGAACGGCCGGTAGTCCGGCGACGCCGACTTGGCGCAAATCGGGCATTTCGCCGGCATATCCTAGAGTCTCACCACGCCTAGAGTCTCACCACAGCATGATCGCCGCGCGCCCGTCCCGGCTCGGCGCGAACGCCGATCCGCGCCCCCAACCGAGCCGTCAGAACCGCAAGGGCCGGGGTCGCGGACGCCGCGACCTCCGGTGCGGCCAGACCTTCGAACCGTCCGCCCCCGTCGGCCACCGCCTCACGCTCCAGGGCCCGCACAAGGGAGAGCGCTTCGGTCAGGGCGCTTGACCTCCCGTCGCGATCATTGAGAATGTCCACCAAGGGGCGCGACCGTCGCGGCACGGTCAGTTCAAGCGCGCCGAAACGGCTGACGACGCCAAGCGCGACGCCCGGATTGTCCGGGCCGAACGCCTGCCGCGCCGCCGACAACAGGGCCGGCGCGTCATGTCCGCGACCGACAAGATCGATGACCACCAGTCCACCAAGCCCCTTCAAACGGAGCACCCGCGCCGCGACGCCGAGGGCGGCGAAATTCGCCGCGCGGGTGGCCTTCTTCGCCTCGACCCCGGGACGCGAGCCCAAATCCACATCGACCGCGACCAGCGCCCGGGTTGACTCGATGGCCACCGTCCCGCCGCCCGGGATCGGAAACACCGTCGAACGCGCGTCATCCTGCGCCCCGTCGGCCACCGACCGCGCCACGGGGCCCGTCCGCAGATCCGCTTCAGGCGCATAGCTGATCAGTTGCTCTTCGATCGAGGGCGCGGGCGCAAGCAGTCGGACAGGCCCGTCGGCGGGGCCGATCAGGCGAACGGAGGCCCCCTTATCCAACCGCGCCTCGGTGCGGATCTCCACCTCAAGGTGAAGCCCCTCGGTGATATGCCCCGCCTCCTTGGTGAGATTCAGGACGGCGTCGGGGGCCGCGCCGAGATCCAGAAAGGCCAGGGCGTTGGCCCGGTCAACGGCGCGGACACGGACGACGAGGCGTGCGCCCAGCGCCTGAACCGCCGAATCGCCATCCCGGACGATCAGCAGGCGCTCGGGGCGCCCATCAAGGGTGACGACGCCGCGAGTCTCGCCAGCGCCGACATCGAGGTAGATACGGCGTTCGGTCATGAACCTTCATAGCCCAGGCCGGCCAGCAAGCCCATGGCCTCATAGAGTGGCAGGCCCACCACCCCGGTGTAGGAGCCGATCAGGCTGATGACGCAGGCGCCGGCCCGGCCCTGGATCCGATAGCCGCCGGCGGCGCCGCGCCACTCGCCGCAATCGATCAGTCCGCGGACGTCGCGATCCGACAGCCGTTTCATTTTCAGGCGGGTTTCCGAAAGGCGG
>CAIQDO010000662.1 GCA_903870555.1 uncultured Caulobacteraceae bacterium | reverse complement strand
TGCGTGCGTGCGTGCGTGTGAGTGTGTGAGTGAGCTGGGGTTTGGCACGATGGATCTCCCTCTCCCTTTTGCGCGCAGGACCGTAGTCGTCGTCGCCCTCGGGCTCGGCTTCGGAGGACTGGCCGCCCTCCTCCGAGTCGGACACTACCTCCTTGGTCCTCTGGGCGGCGGCCCGCGCCACCCGGGCAGCCGGCGCGGCCGGCTTCCGTCGTTCGCCGGCGGGCGTCGCGCCGTGTGGCTGGCCGGCCACGCCGCCAGATCTCGCGCCTTCGCCTCGAGCTCGGCGACGAAACTCGCGGCCCGCGCCGGGCTGTCGTCTGCGATGTAGAGGCCGATCGTGATGAGGTCTTCCCGTGCGGCGGGGGCGAAGACGAGCCGCTTCATGCAACGGCGGCGCGCCGGGCGGCGATCATGCGGCGGAGTTCGGCGAAAACCTCGTCGGCGGGAACGCTCGGGCCGCTTTCGTCGCCGATTTTCACCGCCTGCCGCAGGGCTTCCAGATCGCGGAGTTCGTCGTCGCGTCGACGCGACCATTCGCGCAGCGCCTCACGGACGATTTCGCTGGTGGAGGCATATTGGCCGCCTTCGACGGTGTGACGGAGGCTGGCCGCCATCTCGGCCGGCAAGGTGATGCTGATGCGCTCGATCGCGGCCATGGAACCTCCTGCCAGAAGGCTGACATATTATCATACTTTATGCGCAGCATCCAAGCCGGAGGGCGCCCCGCGGGCAGGCAGGCAGGCTCGAAGCTCTGCTGAACCGCTCAGGGGATCGAAGAGTCATCCTTTGTCCGCTCAAAGGCGCCGCCCGGCCTGTTCACGGCCTCCTCCGGATGGCGGTTGGTCCGCTTGCGCATGAACAACAGGTAGGCCACGCCAACGGCGGCCAGCGTCGCGAGCAGCGTGAACAGGGCGAGGGATTGAACCATCGTCGAGGTGTGCATGGGGGCTCCTTTCGGCTATCCGCCTCAAAGGCTCGCCGAGGAATTCCGTTCCCAAACCGCGCTATCGTCGAGGGAGCGCGCGCGGTTGATCGCGTGCGCCGCTCGGGCCGAACAAGCCGATGCGGGGGACAAGATTGCCGGGCCCTCCGGACTCGCCCGACCACCAGAGCCGACCACCAGAGCCTTGTCCGGAGCAACGATCGCGGTAGGTTGATCGACGGTATTCTAGGTTGCTCGATCGGAGGCCGATCGTGAGTCTCAACATCAAGGACCCGGAAGCCCACCGCCTGGCGCAGGCCATCGCGCCGGGGCAAGGCGAGCGTCGCAGACTTACTGGCCATCGCCGATCGGGCGCCGGCGCACCTGACGGGGCCGTATGTGGATCACGCTAAGTTGCTCTACGACGAGCACGGCCTGCCGAACTGATCGTCGACACTTCGCCACTGGCCACCGAAACTCCCGTAGATGAGCAGGCGATCGCGCAGCCTGGGTCGTCGCCGTCGGCGCCGTTCAGCGCGGAAATCGCTCTTGAAGTCGCCGGCACGCCGCGGCCAACGGCGCCAAGGCCGTTTCGATCACGCGCTCGATGATCTCGTCCTCGACCCCGTCGTCGTCATGGCGAATGAAATTGCCCATCCCCCGAATGGCGTTCCAGTCGATGCCCGGTTCGAGGTCGTCCACCTGCCCCCTCAGCTTGCGAGCGGCCTCCGCCACGATCAGCAACTGCCGTTCCACGGCGTCCCGGTGAAGGTATCGATCCAGCATGAACGCTTCGAGGCCGCCGATGTCGGCGACATAGGCGTCGATCCTGGCGATCGCCGTCACGATATCCGCAAGCCGCCGGCCGGGATTTTCAGAAAGCGCCAACCCCATCCCTTTCGAGAACCGCGGCGAGCGCCGGATCGCGGGCAGGAAGGGCGACGACGTCCACTGCCTTTTCGAACAAGGTCGACAGCAATCCCGACACCCCACAGAGGCTCATGACGTCGGTCGGATGGCCGCCTTCGAAGACCACGGCGACATCCACGTCGGAGACTTCGTCGGCATCACCCCGGGCGACCGACCCGAACAGGCGCGCGCCGATCACGCCGTAGCGCGACTTCAGCTCCGGGGCCGACCGGCGTAGGACTTCGAGTGCGTTGTCGAGCGTCATGGGCAAAACCTTAGCATATTTTCTGCGCCCGCGCCGTTGGTTGCGTTAGCCCCCCGTTGATCGAACCGGCCAAGGCGCGAGCCGGTACCGAGGGCGATCTCATCGCGTTCGCCCTCGCCAACATCGCGTTGGTCAGGTTCGCCGAAAGCTTCAAGGCCGGGCGCCGGCGCATGTGGAGCGACTGATCGACACCCGACAGGTCAACCACTCGACGGTGGCCATTCAGGAGATGATGCATACCATCGGCGTCCTCGATCCCGACCATCCCCGCACGGCCCGCGTCATCAATGCGGTCGCGCGGCAGATCCAGGCCATTCCCGAGCACCGGGTTTTCACGGCCGACGCGGACGTCCTGGGCCGCGCGGCGCTCCTGGCCGGCATCCTCTCTCGGGTTCAGGGGTATGCCCGTGACACCCGCTTGAAGACGCTGCAGGACTGCACGCTGCTCCTGCAGGCGCAAAAACTCGGCTTCACGGTGCTCACGGCCAACCTCGCCGAGTTCGACCGCCTCCTGCCGATCGTGCCGACGGGGCGGGTGCTGTTCTATCGCGTCGGTGCGTGATGGTGGAGGAAGGCGCCGGTCGAGCAGATATTGACCATGAATTCCACAGGCACTTGGGGATAGTGTAGTTTCGCACAGCGTCGTCTCAATTCCAGTCGTCCCCCGCGTCCTGCGGCTTTGTAGTGTTTATACCTGCTGTATCGTATTGCCCGCTGGGTCGCCGGGACCACCGTCGCCGGTGAAAAATTCCACATCGAAAGGCTGAGCGTTCGGAAAGACGATCGCGGAGAAAGTGTCCGATCTCGTTTCCCCTGTATCCTTTGTGAAATCTAAGCGAACGCTCAGCGTCGAAGCACTATATCCATTCACGGGAATTATCCTGACGGTCCCAGTCACGAGAACCGTCGCTCCTCCAGGCACGGAATCGATCTGAAGGAATGACGTATCAGTTGCTGAATCGTAAGCTAGAGTTACGCTAGATATGACTCTGGCTGCGCCCTTGATGCCGAGGTAAAGACCCATATTGGTCCCCCTGCCAGGGCCGATCGAACCGGCAAGGCTTCCTACCCGTGTGTCAGCGAGCCCAGCTGTCCAGCTGGCAAACAATGTAGACATGGCACCCCTCTTTGATTTCTGCGCAAACCTAGCACGCCTCAATTCCACTGTAAAGCTTGTACAACCTTGTTTGATTGAACCCAAATGACGAGCGCGAGGACAGTCGGCCGCTGCCTTCCCAACCGGAACGACTTCCACGACCGCGCCACCCTGACGCGTCACCCTTCCCGTATCGCCGGCGCGCCCCCTAATCGTCCCGGTACGCACCACCCACAGCGCCCACCTCCCGGATACCGAACCCCATCGACGTCGGCCGAGTCTGTATTCACTGCGCCAAGGTGGCGTTGCGAACATTCAACCCCCTCGTCCCGCGGCCGAAGGCCAGCAGGGTCAGGCGCGCACGGTCGGCGACGAAGCAGCGGCGTCGGATGCTGGCGCCGCAGGCTTTGGTGCGAACGCAGTGGTGTCGGTGGCCGGCAACCTCCCGGGAGGGGCGGGCAGCCAGACACTCGGGACTGGTGCTCCTTTCCGTGCAAAATGAGCGGCGCACGTCGATCGGGCCCTGGGCGGCGTCACCGTAGTTCCCTAGCCATTGGCGCCGTAGACGAGCAGGTAATCGCGCATGCTGGGCAGTCTCCGTCGGCGCCGTTCAGCGCGGAAATCGCTCTTGAAGACGCCGGCACGCCGCGGCCAACGGCGCCAGGGCCGTTTCGATCACGCGCTCGATGATCTCGTCCTCGACCCCGTCGTAGTCATGGCGAATGAAATTGCCCATCCCCCGAATGGCATTCCAATCTATGCCCGGTTCGAGGTCGTCCACCTGCCCCCTCAGCTTGCGAGCGGCCTCCGCCACGATCAGCAACTGCCGCTCGACGGCGTCCCGGTGAAGGTATCGATCCTGCATGAACGCATCGAGGCCGCCGATATCCGCGACATAGGCGTCGATCCTGGCGATCGCCGTCACGATATCCGCAAGCCGCCGGCCGGGATTTTCAGAAAGCGCCAACCCCATCCCTTTCGAGAACCGCGGCGAGCGCCGGATCGCGGG
>CAIQDO010000661.1 GCA_903870555.1 uncultured Caulobacteraceae bacterium | reverse complement strand
GCCGGCGAGGGTCTCGTCCGAGAACACCAGGTGATTGAGCAGGGTCGCCGCCCAGCGCAGATCTCCGCCCGCCACGGCCGCCTCGGCCTGGGCCTGAACGGCCTCGGCGCCGCCCATGGCCGCGACATACTTCTTCGAGGCGGGTTCAGGGGGCAGGGGGTTCAGATTGGCCGGGTTGGCGTCGTACCAGCCAAGGTAGCGCTGATAGACCGCCTTGGCGTTGTGACTCATGGTGCCGTAGTAGCCGCGGTTAAACCACTGTCGCGCCAGCACGTCGGGCAGGCTGAGCACCTCGGCGATTTCCGTGGCCGTCAGGCCGTTGTTCATCAGCCGCACGGTTTGATCGTGCAGGAACTTGTAGGCGTCGCGGTGGCTGGTCAGAAAGGCCAGGATATCATCCTGGCCGAAGCGCGGGATGCCGTGGGCGGCGAACATCACGTCGCTGACCGGACCGAACAGGCGGATCGACTCGGTCAGGTAGTCGGCCCAGGCCTTGGCGTCGCGCACCAGGGCGCCGCGGGCCGGCAGCAGGTTGTGCATGGTCAGGTTGGCGTTCTCGGCCATGAACACGGCGCGGAACTGAGGCAGGTGGAAGTTCATCTCCGCCGGCGCCTCGGTGCCGGGCGTCAGCTGGAACACCATCGTCACGTCGCCGACAACGATCTTCTGGCCGGTGTGGGTGATCAGGTCGGTAGGTGCGATCAGCGACATTGAGCCCATGGACGGACGGGGGCCCAGGCCCGAGGTCATTTCGCCCGCCGCGCCCTGGTCGAGGGTTTGGCCGAACTGGAAGCGGGCGCGGCGCAGCATGGCCGGGCCGGCGATGATGTTCTCGGACACCGCGTGTTCGAGGAATCCCTCCGGAGCGATGATCTTAACCTTGCCTTCGGCGGCGTCCGCGGCGGTGGTGATCCCGCCTACGCCGCCGTAGTGGTCGACGTGGCTGTGCGAATAGATCACCGCCAGCACCGGCTTGTGGCCGACATGCTCTTCCAGCAACTCGAGCGCCGCCCGGGCGACCTCGATGGTTGTCAGGGGATCAACGACGATCCAGCCCGTTCCGGCGTCGATGAAGGAGATGGTGGAGACGTCGAAGCCGCGCACCTGCCAGATGCGGTCGGCGACCTGGAACAGACCGTGCTTGGTGAGGATCTGCGCCTGACGCCACAGGCTGGGGTTGGCGCTATCTGGCGCCGTCCCGTCCAGGAAGTTGTAGGCATTGAGGTCGAACGCGACGCGGCCGCCAGGCCCCTTGATCACCGGATCGGCGCGGGTGGCGATGAAGCCGCGTTGGGCGAAGTCGAAATCCTTGCGATCGTCGGCGGCGACGAGGCGGCGGGCGTCTTCGAGTGTGGGCATGGGTTTCCTCGACCGTTTCTGGATCTGTTGCGGCCTGACGTCGACCGGCGACGCGGTCAAGTCAACCGGTCAGGTGTTGCGGAACAGGCCGTCGAGGGCCTTCGCCTCGCCGCTGGCGGGGAACACCAAGCGCTCGATGTGACCGCCGTCGACGCCCAGGTGATCGCGAAGGGTCGCCTTCATCACCGAACGGAGGTCGGCCGTCGGCTTGAGGTCGCGGCCGGCGTAAAGGTCGCCCGGCTTTAGGCCCGGCCAGTCGGCCAGCACCCTTCCGCCGGCCACGGCGCCGCCGACGAGAAAGGCGGCGCTGGCGGTTCCGTGGTCGCTGCCCGCCGTGCCGTTCATGGCCACGGTTCGCCCGAACTCGGTCATCACAAGCACGGCGGTCTTCGACCACAGGGGTCCAAGGCCGGTCGCCAGGGCGCCGAGACCGGCGTCGAGGGCCAGCAGGTTGCGGTGAAACACGCCATAGGCGCCAACCTGGTTGGCGTGGGTGTCCCAGCCAGTGGACTCAACCATGGCGACGCAGGGGCCATCAGGGGTCGACAGGAACTTCGCCGCCGCGGTCATCAGGGTCGCGAAGGCCTCGCCCCCTCCGGCTGCCGAACCGTCCATGCCCATGGCCGCCGCATTGGCCTCGGCGGCGCCGGCCAGGGCCGCCATCAGCTTGGGATCGGTCTCGGCGTAAAGGCGCCGGACGCGATCGACGAAGTCGGCGCTTGGCCCCGGCAGGATCGACGGCGACCAGGATGTCACCGGCTGGGCGCCGCGCAGCATCAGCGGCATGGCCGGCGCCAGGGCGACGCCCAGCTCCTTGCGGCCTGCCCTGGCTTGGCCGGGCAGGCCGGCAAGGGCGCGGTTCAGCCAGCCATCGGCCAGGCCGTAGGGTTGGGCCGAGCCGTTCTCCAGCAGGTTCTGGCCGTCGAAGTGGGAGCGGTCGCGATAGGGCGAGGCGATGGCGTGGAACACCACCAGCTCCCCCGCGCCATAGCGACCGTGCAACCCGGCCAGCGCGGGGTTCAGGCCGAACATGGCGTTCAGCCCGAGCGCGCCGCCGGCCGAGCCAGGCCGAGCGATCGCCAGGCCGGTGCGCGCCCGTTCGTAATCAGGATCGCCGATGGGCGGGGCGGCGGACAGGCCGTCCATCGCCCCGCGCAGCAGGATCACCACCAGCCGGCGGTCGGTCTCGGCGGCGGCGAAGGCGATCGAAGGCAGGGCGGCGAATCCCGCCGCGGCCCCGGCGCTCTTGAGCAGTTGTCTGCGGTCGACCATGACCCCTACCTCCGTTGGAATTCAGGCGAGACCAGGAACAGGGCCAGGCCCTGGGCGGGCGTCTCGGCGCCGCGCACCGCCTTGGATGTCGCCGCCGACAGCGCCGGGCCAATGGCGGCCTCGGCGATCCGGGACGGGTCGACGTTGGCGGAGGCGTAGCCGCGGGCCAGGGCGCTGGCCCATTCCACCCGCTTCCAAACCGCGTCTGCGCCGATCCAGCTGTCCTCCATGTCGGACCAGCCGTCGGGGCCGGCCGGCCAGAACGG
>CAIQDO010000660.1 GCA_903870555.1 uncultured Caulobacteraceae bacterium | reverse complement strand
CCGCTCGACGACCAGGAAATCGCCCTGGGCGAAGCGCTCGACGCCATCGAGGGCATGCTGCTGAGCGAACTCGACGGCTACCTCGCCGGCATTCAGGTCTGTCCGGCGACGATACCGCCTAGCGAATGGCTGCCCCAGGTGTGGACCATCGATCCCGACGGGGTCGAGGACGTCGAGGCTGGCGAAGCGCCGCCCGAGCCGGCGCCGGCGCCCGATGAGGCGACCATCGCGCGGCTCAGCGAATTGGTGATGGCCCGCTTCAATCGCATCGGCGAAGAGCTGAACGGCCCCGAAGGCTACCTGCCGATCTTCGATGTCGACGAACGTGACAATGAGGTGCTGTGGCTGTTCTGGATCGAGGGCTTCAACCGCGCCCTTGCCCTTCGCCCCAACGCCTGGGACCCGATGCTTGAGGAGGGCAGTTCCGCCCAGGAAGCCCTGGCCGCCATCCTCGCCATGACGGCCATCGCCGCCGAGGACTGCGACCTGCCCGCCGAGGATATCGCCGAGATCGAGGCTTCCGCGCCGGACCTGATCGGCGAGTGCGTCGAGGCGCTGCACGCCTGGCGCAGCAATCCGATCGCCGCGCCCGCGCCGGGGAAGAAGGCCCCCAAGATCGGCCGCAATGATCCCTGTCCGTGCGGGTCAGGCAAGAAATACAAGAAGTGCTGCGGGGCGGCGTGAACACGCCCGCGCCCACCGACCCCATCGAACCACCGGCCCTCGACTCCAAGGACCTTTCCACCACCGTCCGGACCCGGATCATCCTGTACCTGGGCGGGCTGATCATGCTGCTGGGCCTCGGGATGCCCTATCAGGGCATGATCGACCTGCCGATCAGCTTCTTCCTGAAGAACAAGCTGCATCTGGCGTCGCACGACGTCGCCAATTTCCGGCTGATCGCCGCCATACCGCTCTACCTGGGCTTCCTGTTCGGGTTCGTCCGCGACACCTGGAATCCCTTCGGCCGGGGCGACAGGGGCTTCATGATCCTGTTCGGCGCCGCGGCCGCGGCCCTCTATGTGCTGTTCGCCTTCATCCCGGTAACCTACTTCACGTTGCTGGCGGCGGTGCTGCTGCTGACCACCGCCTTCCTTTTCGTCCTGGCCGCCCAGAACGGCCTGACCGCGGCGATCGGCCAGCAGCATGTGATGTCAGGCCAGGTCAGCGTGGCCTGGAACATCTTCGCCTCCGTGCCGCTGGTCACCGCCTACATGCTTGGCGGCGTGCTCAGCGACATGCTCGAGGGGCGCAGCGCCGACCAGGCCGCTCGCACCCTGTTTCTCGTCGGCGCCGCCGTCATGGCGTGCGTGTCGCTCTACGGCCTCTGGAAGCCGCGCAGCGTGTTCGACAACATCCATGAGGAGCGCCGGGCGCATCCCGATCCCTTGGCCGATCTCAAGCGGCTGCTCCGGCACAAGCCGATCTATCCGGCCCTGCTGATCTGGTTCCTGTTCAATTTCTCGCCGGGGTCGCAAACGCCGCTGCAGTTCTACCTGCAGAACACCCTGCACGCCTCCGACGCCCAGTTCGGGGAGTGGTACGCGATCTTCGTGGTGTCCTTCATTCCCACCTATCTGCTTTTCGGCGTGCTGTGCCGGAAGTTCCCGCTCAAGACCCTGCTGTTCTGGGGCACGGTGGTGGCGGTGCCGCAGATGGTTCCTCTCGCCCTGATCCATTCGGTCAATGGTGCGATGATCGCCGCCGCGGCGATCGGCCTGATGGGGGGCGTGTGCTCGGCCGCCTACTACGACCTGATCATCCGTTCCTGTCCGCCCGGCCTGCAGGGCACGATGTGGATGATCGCCGGCGCGGAGTACTATATCGGCAGCCGGTTCGGCGACCTGCTGGGCACCAACCTCTATGATCACTT
>CAIQDO010000659.1 GCA_903870555.1 uncultured Caulobacteraceae bacterium | reverse complement strand
CGCTCCGATCCCCGTCGCGGCGTGATCGTCTCCAGCAAGGTCGGCCGAAGCCTTCGCCCCGCCTCTGGTCCGTTGTGGCAGGACACCGGCTTCGTCGACGCCGCGCCGTTCGAGCCCTATTTCGACTACGGCTACGACGCGACCCTGCGCCAGGTCGAGGCCAGCCTGGAGCGTCTGGGCCGCACCCGCCTCGACCTCGCCTTCGTCCACGACATCGGCGCCCTGACCCACGGCGCGGCCCATGCCGAACGGTTCGCCGAAGCCCTCGGCGGCGCCTTCCGCGCCCTGGCCCACCTGAAGCGCGAGGGCGTGGTCGGGGCCGTCGGCATCGGCGTCAATGAGGTGGCGGTGTGCCTGGAGACACTGGAGCACGTCGAGCTCGACGTCATCCTGCTAGCCGGCCGTTACACATTGCTGGACCAGTCGGCCGCGGCCAAGTTGCTGCCGCTGTGCCAGGCGCGGGGCGTCGGAGTCATCGTCGGCGGCCCCTACAATTCCGGCGTGCTGGCCGGCGGGGCGCACTACGACTACGCCGCCGTTCCCGCCGAGGTCGCAGCCCGCGCCCGGCGGCTCGAAGCGGCCTGCGCGGCTCACGACGTCGCCCTGCCAGCGGCGGCCCTTCAATTCCCGCTGCGCCATCCGGCCGTGGTGTCCGTGATCCCCGGCGCCCGCACCGCCGCCGAGGCCGAGGCCAACCTCGACCACTTCCGCCATCCGCCGCCGGAAGCCCTGTGGCGCGACCTGGAGGCCGAAGGCCTGATCGTGACGGGCGCGGCATGATCGTCGACGCCCACCATCACCTCTGGCGCCTGTCGCGAGGCGACTATGGCTGGCTGACGCCCGACCTCGGCCCGCTGTGGCGCGACTTCGAACCGGCGGATCTGGCTCCCCTGATGGCCCAGGCCGGCGTCGCGGGTGGCATCGTCGTCCAGGCCGCCGAAACCGAGGCCGAGACGGTGTTCCTGCTCGACCTCGCCGACCTCACGCCGTCGATTCTCGGCGTGGTCGGCTGGACCGACTTCGCCGCGCCGGACGCCCCGGTCGCCATCGCCCGACTCGCCAACCACAAGACGTTGAAGGGCCTTCGGCCGATGCTGCAGGACCTCGAGGACGACGACTACATCCTGCGCCCGGCGGCCGACGCGGCCCTTGGCGCGCTCGGCGTGGCCGGCCTGCGCTTCGAGGCCCTGGTCCGTCCCCGCCATCTGCGCCGCCTGCTGAGGGTGCGCGAGCGGCATCCGGGCCTGCCGATCATCGTCAACCACGCCGCCAAGCCCGACATCGCCGGCGGCGGCTGGTCGCCCTGGGCGGAGGATCTGGCGGCCGTGGCCGCCGACGGCCTGACCGTGTGCAAGCTCAGCGGCCTGATCACCGAGGCGGGCGCCGACTGGACCGTGGAGCGTCTGCGCCCCTACGCCGACCACATCCTGGAGACTTTTGGCCCCGACCGGGTGATGTGGGGCAGCGACTGGCCGGTGGCCCTGCTGGCCGGAACCTATGCCGGCTGGCTGGAGGCTGCGGATGGGCTGCTGTCGTCCTTGACCCCGGCCGAACGGGCCGCGATCCTCGGCGGCAATGCGGTCCGGGTCTACGGGCTGAACGACGCGGCGGGGAGGCGCGACTGATGCAGCGCATGGCCATGGTCATCAACGTCCGCCCGGAGAAGCTCGACGACTACCGCCGCCTGCACGCCGAGGCCTGGCCCGAGGTGCT
>CAIQDO010000658.1 GCA_903870555.1 uncultured Caulobacteraceae bacterium | reverse complement strand
GACCCTGCGTCGCTGTCGCCCGACCTGCTCTATCCGATCATCGACGCGACGACGGTCAAGCGCACCCGTCAGTTCGTCAAACGGCACTACAGCGGCGACTTCATCCGGCTGCCTGACGGCACCGAGGCGACGATCGTCTTCCCAGAGCCGCGCGCCCTGTCGGTGCGCTATGAACTCCCCGAGCCGATGCCGGCGCTATTCGATCTTCTTGAGGCCGCGCTGGACCCAGCGGGTGGTCGCGCCGCCATCTGCTTCGCGCGCTACGTTCCGGGAACCTACCTGCGCGAGGAGGCCGGGGGCGACGAATATGGCGAGGACGACGCCCGCATGGCCGCGACCGTGGGGCTGTTGCGGTCCGGGTTGCTCAAGCGGTTCGAATCATCGGCCCACGCCTTCCGGCGGACCCTGGACAAGCTGATCCGGGAGCACCGGCTTTTCCTCGAGGCTCTGGACCTGGGCCACGTCGTCACAACGAAGTTCCTCCAGGAAATTTCGGGCGCCGACGACGAGGCGCTCGACGACATCCTGAGCGGCCACGCCGAGAGCGTTCCATCGGGCGACTACGACACACCGGTCCTGCGGGCCGCCGTCGCGGGTGATCTGGCCAAGCTGGAGGATCTGTGCGCGGCCGTCGAACAGGTGACGCCGGACCGGGACCCGAAACTCGCGGCCCTGGTCGGGGCCTTGTCGGCAATCGCGCGCGAAGCCCAGGATGAGTCTGTCAGCGAGGCGGACGCACGGCAGAAACGCAAGGTGCTGATCTTCTCCTACTACGCGGACACCGTCGGCTATCTGCGCCGGGAACTTGGGCGCCTGATCGAGAGCGACCCGGCGCTGGAGGCGTTCAAGGACCGGATCGTCGCGGTGGCCGGCAGCGGCGATGTCGAGCCCGAGCCGGTGGGGCGGCAGGGCGCGGTCAGCGGTTTTGCGCCGGTGTCGACAGAATCGGTGGACGCCGAGGACCGGTTCGACCTGTTGATCTCGACCGACGTCCTGGCCGAAGGCGTGAACCTGCAACAGGCCCGCCACATCATCAACTATGACGTCCCCTGGAACCCGATGCGGCTGGTTCAGCGGCATGGCCGGATCGACCGGATCGGCAGCAAGCACTCGCGGGTGTTTCTGCGCACCATCTTCCCGGCCGAACGGCTCGACCAGTTGCTCAATCTCGAACAGCGCATCCTCCAGAAGATCGCTCTAGCGGCGGCCAGCGTCGGCGTCTCCTCGCCGGTGGAAGGCGGCGCGGCCGGCGCCCAGGTGTTCACCGAAACCCGGGAGGAAATCGAGCGGCTGATGGCGGAGGACCCCGGCCTGTTCGAGCGCGGCGGCACGGCCAACGCGGGACAGACCGGCGAGGAATATCGCCAGACCCTGCGCAAGGCGCTGGCGACAAACGCCGACCGGATCACCAAGATGCCCTTCGGCGCCGGATCGGGGATGATCAAGGGCGCCCGGCAGGGCGTGGTGTTCTGCGCCAGCGTCGGCGAGCGAACCTACCTGCGCTTCGTTCCGACGGACGCCGTCTGGCAGGCGGAGCCGGATACGCCGATCGTCGGCGAACTGGGCGCCTGCCTGCGGCTGATCGAGTGCGAGGAGTCGACGCCGCGTCATGTCCCCGAGCCCCTGGACGACGCGGTGTTCGATCTGTGGACCATCGCGCGCGGCGACATGCACGCGGCCTGGATGCTGGAAACCGATCCGGCCAACCTGCAACCCAAGGTCCGGCCGCTGAACCAAAGAGTGGCCGAATACATTCGCGCGAACCGGCCGCCGGATGACGACGGGCGGAAGACCAACGCCGCCCTGGATATTCTCGAAGCGCCCTGGCCGCGGCGTGAGGAAATGATGCTGCGGGATTGGTTCAACGACACGGCCTCGACCGGCGTCGAGAAGGCGCGAAAGCTGACGGCCGCGATCCTGGACACGGGCCTGGAACCGTTCGTTCAGCCGCCGCTGCTGCCGCCGATCGAACCGGAGGATATTCAGTTGGTGTGTTGGATGGGGTTGAGTCCGGCTGGGTAGAGAACTGGGGCAGTCGATCCGTTGTTCCCGGGATGGACCTGATCCGCGCGGTTAGACTTCCGACCGATCCAGGTAGACCAGGAATTGACGACAACGTCATCATTTTTCCGGGATTGGCCGCCAGCCCCTACAATCCAGCAGGCGCGGCGGCCTTGATCCACCCGTGATGCCGGAGATGCTCGTAGGCCGTTCTGATATGCGGCTCCCGCATCATCGCCGCCTTTCGCGCACTCCAGGATCGGACACCCTCCACCACCCGATCCGGATCACCGCCTTTGGCCTCCCGTGTGGCGATCCAATGGACGGTCGACAGGAGTTCGAGCCCGTAAGGAGTCTCGAACCCCTCGATCAACTCGGCTACCCGGTCGAGATTGGCGCTCGCGCCATGCTCGTTTTTGAGCAAAGCCTCAGCCTCCCGCGCTCCCTCTCCGAGGACGTAAATCTCGGCGGCGCTGCTCCTGTCGCCATAGCCCCGGATGAAGTGGCCCTCGATGCGCTGG
>CAIQDO010000657.1 GCA_903870555.1 uncultured Caulobacteraceae bacterium | reverse complement strand
TCACCGCCACGGCGCGCGGCGACACGGTCGCGGCCATGTCGTTGACATAGGCCTCGACGCTGGAAAGCAGGAATTCGGGCGGAACGACCCGATCGGCCAGGCCGATGCGGTGGGCCTCGTGGGCGTCGACCTTGCGCGAACTCCACAGCAGGTCGAGCGCGCGGCTGAGCCCAACCATGCGCGGCAGGATCCAGCTGGCGCCGTGCTCGGCGATCAGGCCGCGTTTGGAGAACACCGTGATCAGGGTGGCGCCCTCGGCCATGAACCGCAGGTCGCACATCATCGCCAGGATGAAGCCGCCGCCGGCCCCAACGCCGTTGACCGCCGCGATCACCGGCTTGGTGATATCCATCAGGAAACTGAACATCATCGTCCGGCGGGGCGAGCGCTCGCCCGGATCCAGCGCCCGGCCGGCCGCGTGGTCGGCCAGAACGCTCATGTCCAGGCCGGCGCAAAACCCCCGGCCCGCGCCGGTGATGCAGATGGCGAACACCTCGGGATCGGCGTCGGCCTGTCGCGCCAGGGTCTCGATCCCGCCGATCATGGCCATGGTCAGGGCGTTCAGCGCGTCCGGACGCTCCAGCCGGATCACGGCCAGGCGGCCGCGTTTCTCGTAGCTGAGTTCGGCGTGGCTCATGACCCTTGGGTTTCCTATGACCTGCGCGCCTCGTGGCCAGGGCCCGACGGCGATTTTTCCCCATAGAGCCCAGTCATGGGGCTCCCGTCCAGAGGCCAGGGACTCGCGACCTTGACACCAGGCCAGACCCCCAACCAAACTTGAGCAGGCCCGGTTCGGGGCGGGGGGACCATCATGGAAGTCGATGAATGCTACTCTGACCTCAGCGGCAAGATCTCGGACCTCAGCGGCAAGGTCGACGACCTGGGCGGCAAGATCGATTCGCTGCAATCGTCAGCCGGCGGTTCGGACGTAAGTGACCTGAAGGCGGCCTTGGCCAAGGCGCAGTCCGACATCCAGTCACTCAGCGACACCGTGGCCGCGCTGAAGGCGGCCGCGGATAGCGCCAAATCGACCGACGACCAGCAGTCCCAAGGCGTGTTCGACCGCCTCAAGGCGATCGAGGCGGCCAATGCGGCGTCGCAGAAGGCGGCGCAGGATCAGGCGGGCCTGCTGGGCAAGCTGGCCGCCCAGGCCGACGACGCCGGCAAGATGATCGCCAACTTCGGCGATACGACGAACGCCATCGTCCAGAAGGCGTGGAACGACGGCAAGGCCGAAATCCTCAACACCTGGGAGAGCAGCAAGAAGGACATCATGAATTCGATCAGCTCGATCACCACCGGGCTGATCAAGGACGCCAAGGACGGAATCAAGTCCGAGATCCAGGACGGCCTGAAGTCGATGGTCCTGGATGACGTCAAGAGCGTCGAGGCAGACGCCAAGAGCGGTCAGCCCGACCTGTCGGACGCCGCCATCGAGGACAAGATCCGCAAGATCCTGAAGGAAGTGCAGGCGGGCGGCTGACGCCTCGGCGCCCGAAGCCGCCGTTCAGACGTCGAAGGTCGCGGCCGAGGCCCGCCGCCAGCTGTCGCCATAGAGCCCGGTCGTGAGGCTGCCATCCAGCAGTTCGCCGGGTTTCAGCAGGGTGTGGAGCTGGCTGAACTGGGCGATCTGGGTGGCGCTGACACGCCGCGCCAGGTGGTCGGGTTTCAACTGGTCGGGGTGATCGAGGCCGGCGGCGGCCAGCATCTCGGCCAGGGCCTTCAGAGTCAGGCGGTGGAAATCGTAGACCCGCCGCGCCTTGTCCGGAACGTCCAGCGCCGCCTGACGCCGCGGGTCCTGAGTGGCGACGCCGGTGGGGCAGCGGTTGGTGTGGCAGCTGAGCGACTGCACGCAGCCGACGGCGAACATGAATCCCCGGGCGGCGTTGGTCCAGTCCGCGCCGATGGCCAGCAGGGACGCGATGTCGAAGGCGCTGACCACCTTGCCGGCGGCGCCGATCTTGATCCGGTCGCGCAGGCCGGCGCCGACCAGGGTGTTGTGGACGAACAGCAGCCCCTCGCGCATCGGCGCGCCGACGTGGTCGCTGAACTCCGTGGGCGCGGCGCCGGTGCCCCCCTCGCCGCCGTCGACCACCACGAAGTCCGGCGTCACGCCCGTTTCGAGCATCGCCTTGACGATGGCCATGAATTCCCAGGGATGGCCGACGCACAGTTTGAAGCCGACCGGCTTGCCGCCCGAAAGGGCCCGCAGGCGGGTGATGAAGTCCATCATCTCCAGCGGCGTCGAGAACGCGGAATGGCTCGACGGCGAGACACAGTCCTGGCCCATCGGCACGCCGCGCGTGGCGGCGATCTCCGGGGTGACCTTGGCCGCCGGCAGCACGCCGCCATGGCCCGGCTTGGCGCCCTGACTGAGCTTGATTTCGATAATCTTGACCGACCCCAACGCCGCCTGTTCGGCGAACCGGTCGGGATCGAAACGACCGTCGGCGGTGCGGCAACCGAAGTAGCCGCTGCCCAGCTCCCAGACGACATCGCCGCCGCATTCCTTATGGTAGGGCGACAGGCCGCCCTCGCCGGTGTCGTGGCTGAAGCCGCCCATCTTCGCCCCGGTGTTCAGGGCGCGGATGGCGTTGGCGCTGAGGGCGCCGAAGCTCATGGC
>CAIQDO010000656.1 GCA_903870555.1 uncultured Caulobacteraceae bacterium | reverse complement strand
TCCTGCTTGACGCGGCGGCGACGCCTGAACCCCTGCGCCCTGGCCTGACGCGGCCCATTCTCGACTCCTGGTCACTGACCTCCCTGGAGCAGCATACGGGGCGGCCGAACGTCCAGCCGTGGCTTCGGGGCTGGGCCAAGGTCGACCCCCAGACGGTGATGGTATGGCGGCGGCTATTCCCGCTTCGGGCGGGCGACGAGACTCGCACGCCATCGAGCGAACTGAAGGCCTACTTCGAAAGCGCCGCGCCGCCGCATCTCAGCGAGTCCCTTTCGGCGCCGTCTTGGCGTGCGGCGCAGACCCTGCGCGAAAGCGCCGTGGCGCTGATCAAGGCCTCGCAAAAGGCGGGCGGAGCGCCCCTGTCCGGTCCTGGCCATCAGCCCGTCGTTGTGCTTCTGAACGCTCAACGGGAGGTCGAGGACCTCTTTACTGTCGAACAACTCGCGGAGGCCAACGCTGACGGACTGGCCCGCGACCTTGCCAACGCGACGGTTGTCATTGATGCGCGATTTCGTGGTCTCGACGAAAACGGCCTTCTGGACGCGAAGGCCAAGGCCGAGCCCGAAACCATGGATATGGCCGACCGAAACTCGTGGGGATTGCCGCTCGAAACCACGGCGGGACGTAAGATCACCTTCGGTGAGCGACCCGCCTTGGCCGTTTCGGGCGGTTGGCGGCTCGACGATTTCCAATGGTCGGCGTCGGAGGCGGACGACGCTCCGGGACTGTGGGTCGAGGTTTGGCGGGGTGGCGGTGAGAGCCGCGGCGATCCCGCGATCAGCCGCAAGCCTCGGGCCTTGGCCGCCCACCATCAAGATACCGGCGAGCAGGCGCGACGGATTGCCGATCGCCTCGGCCTCGGCGCGCCTTGGCGCGATGTGCTGATCGCCGCCGCCGAGGCCCATGACCTCGGCAAGGATCGCGACCTCTGGCAGAACGCGATGAACGCGCCCCGCGACGACGGTCGGCCCTATGCCAAGACCCTCGGAGGTGGCGTTGGGCGGCTGCTCAACGGCTACCGTCACGAGTTCGGATCCTTGCGCGACATTACCCTGTCATCCGGACACGCCCTGCCGCCGATCGTGACCGACCACCCGGATCACCTCGACCTGTGCCGTCACCTGATCCTCGCCCACCACGGTTGGGCGCGTCCATCCATCAAACCCTATGACCCGCTCGATCCGCCAAGCCGTAGCGAGCCTCTGGCGCGAGAGGCGGCGCTCAGATTCGCCCGCCTTCAGGCTCGCTGGGGACCGTGGGGGCTGGCATGGTGGGAGAGCCTGTTGCGCGCGGCCGACTGGGCGGCCTCGCGAAGGCTGAACGAGGAAGGCGCCGCCCATGGCTGAGGCGACAATTCCGGTCGACCTGCGCAATCCCGGCCAAGTGTTCGCCTGTCTCGGCTTGATGGAGACGGCGGAAATTCTTTTAGGCCCGGCCGAGGGCGCCTACGTCTGGCGTGAGGGCGAAACCGCCGCGCGCTTCGCCCTCGCGGTCGCGGGCGACGCCGATCCCATCCGCGAAGTGATTAGCTTCCTGGCGGCGGCCGACGCCGTCGCCCTCGCGTCCCGCGGCGCTACACCAGGGGCCAAGCCGCTCGATACCGACCGCTGGACAGTGCCCAGCGTGGCGTTCGACAACGTCGACGCTTCGATATTCCCTTTCGAACCGCCCGGCTCGCCGGCGCCACTTCCCGTCAGGCTGACGGCTGGTGGTCGAGCGATCACCATCACCCATTGGGGTGACGACGCTGTGCTGATGGGGCGCGACAACGTGAAATTCTGGGCTGGTTCCGGCGGCTATCCCGGCGCCGCCCTGGCTCGCGACGCGCTGGACCTCGTCAAGGGCCTCGGCGCCAACGCTCTGGCCTCGGCCGCCGGCGATCCGTTCGCCGTCTCGGCCCCGCAATCGTCCAGCTTCAGTTTCGATTGGCGCCGGAGCTATGTCCCGCTCGACGCGGGCTTTTCGCCGAACGCTCACGCCGCCATCAACATGGTCGGCTTTCCCTTCGTGGAGTTGCTCGCCGCTATCGGCCTGGAAAACGCTCGGCCGGAACGACCCGATCGTCGCAACAAGCTGGCCTATCGCTACGCCGTCTCAAGCGCCCGCTTGCCGACCCTGTTTGCCCGCGCCGTCCTGGGCGGCCAGTCCCTCGGCTTTCCCATCCGCCGTTTCCGCATCCAACTCGACTGGCCCGGCCAGGAAGGTCAGGCCCGCTGCATTATCGACTCCAGAGAGGAATAGATCATGACCGTCGACACTCCCGCCGCGTTGAACGACGCCGACTTCCATGGCTGGGCCGAAGATCTTCGTGGCCCGGTCGCACTCGTTCTTCGCCAGAAACTGCTTCCGGTCGAGGGAGATGGCGGGGTGATCTTCCCCGCGACCTTCGCCGGCATTGGCTACAATATCGACAAGCTGTCGGATGGTACCCGGGTCGCGCAGGTCGATTCGGTTGGCTCCCAGGCAAACCGGATGGAGCCCCTGTTTCGCGCCAGCCCGCCAGGGCGGCCCGTCAATCCACTTGCCGATCTTGTGCCCCAGATCGAAATCCGCCTTGGCAACGAGAGGTCGGTCTCGATCCTCGAAGCCGGCCATCGCCTTGGCGACGCCGTCGTTCGCGCTTCTGAACTGTCAACAACCGCTCAGATGGCATTCAATACCTATGATCTGGGGGACGCCGGCCCGATTGCCAAGCTTGCCCCGACTTCCCTGGTCTTCGGCGCCTGGGATAGTCGCGATACACAGGTTAAGCTTCCCCGCGTCGTTTCTGCGGTCATCCGTGCCTGGGATGTCGATGTTTTGACTCGCTCGGCCCAATATACCCCAGCGGCCAACTATTCGGACCTTCAGGTGTTTAGCGCGGAGGAAGGCGCCAAGGCGACCAACGACGCCAAGAGTCCCCTGGCCCAACGCGGTTTCGTC
>CAIQDO010000655.1 GCA_903870555.1 uncultured Caulobacteraceae bacterium | reverse complement strand
TCCGACGGAGACGAACAAGCTGCCGGCCGGACGCCAGGATCCCTTGGGAACCCTGGATAAGGATATCGAAGCTTTCGAGGCGGGTCGACGGAAGACCAGGTCCACCGTGGCCGCGGGCATGGCCGGCGGCGACGGCTATCGCGTTCTGGGCCAGCTTCTCAGCGGCCTTCTGGGTGGGATCGGCCTTGGATGGCTGCTGGATCAGGTGGCGCACACGACTCCTTGGGGGTTGGTGAGCGGGCTGCTGATCGGGACGGGATTGTCGATTGTCTCGACGGTCCGCATGGCTTCGCGTTTCGGCGCGGGGACGAATTCACAACCGCCGCCGGATGTTCCGGCGACGGTCGACGACGACGACGAGGCGTGAGGGTTTAAAGAGCACCGATGGCCGCAATCGAGCCGATGGAACAGTTTCTGATCCACAAGGTCGTGGATTTCCCCCTAATTCCGGTTCCGGTGTTGGGCCATATCGACCTGTCGATCACCAACTCGGTCCTGTTCATGCTGATCGCAGCGGGCCTGCTGTGCCTGTTCTTCGTGGCCGCGGCGAAGCGCGAGCTGGTGCCTGGACGGATGCAGGCCGTGGCGGAGATGCTCTATGGCATGGTCGACAACGTCCTGACCGGCGGCATCATCGGCGACCGCGGTCGTCCGTTCCTGCCGATCGTCTTCACCCTGTTCATGCTGATCGCTATCCTGAACCTGCTCGGCCTGACGCCGGGCGGTTTCACCGTCACCTCCCAGCTGGCCATCACCGGCACCCTGGCGGTGATGACTTTCCTGATCGTGTTGGCGGTGGGTTTCGCCCGCAACGGCCTGGGCTTCTTCAAGCTGTTCTGGCCCGCGGGCATGCACCCGGCGATGAGCGCCTTCCTGATGATCATCGAGCTGATCTCGTTCCTGATCCGCCCCTTCACCCTGGCGCTGCGGCTGTTCGGCAACATGCTCGGCGGCCACGTGGTGGTCTACATCTTCGCCGCCTTCGTGGTGAACCTCGCTATTTTCGGCCTGAACGGATTCGGGTTGAACACGCTTGGCCTGCTCGGCTCCGGCCTGTCGTTCGCGATGGTCCTGGCGCTCACGGCCCTCGACCTGGTGATCGCGATCATCCAGGCCTTCGTCTGGGCGGCGCTCACCTGCGTCTACCTCAATGAGGTCGTGAATCTCGATCACGGTCACTGACACACCGAACCCGGCAACCTCTGATCTCAACCTACAAAAGGACTTTCTTCCCAATGGATCCCACCGCAGCGAAATACATCGGCGCTGGCCTCGCGATGACCGGCCTCATCGGCGCCGGGGCCGGCCTCGGCATCCTGTTCGGCAACTACCTGCAAGCGGCCATCCGCAACCCCGCCGCCGCCGCCGGCGAGCGCACCTACCTGTTCCTGGGCATGGCCCTGGCTGAAACCATGGGCCTGTTCGGGTTCGTCATGGGCCTGCTCATCCTCTTCAGCAAATAGTCGGCCTCACATGGCCGATCCCACAACCGAGGCCGCCGCGAGCAGCGGCGGCCTGCCGCAATTCGATCTGGCCCAATGGCCGGGTCAGATTGTCTGGCTGCTGATCATCTTTGGCGTGCTCTATTTCGTGTTCTCGCGGGTGTTCCTGCCCGCGGTGTCCAGCACGATCGACGCACGCGAGGACAAGATCTCCGGCGACATCGGCGACGCGCGTCGGGCGCGTGACGCCGCTCGGGCCGATCTCGACGCCGCCGCCGGCGAACTGGCCCAGGCTCGCGCCCGGGCCCAGAAGGTGGCCATGGACGCCCAGAGCGAGGCCAAGGCCGCCGCCCTGGCCCGTCAGGCGGTTGAGGAAGCCAAGCTGGCCGAAACCCTGGCCGTCGCCGAGGCGCGCATCGCCGCCGCCAGAGCCGAAGCGATGGGGCATGTCCGCACCATCGCGGTCGAAACCGCCCAGGCCATGATCCACCGTCTGACCGGAGCGGAGGCGTCCTCCGCCGAAGTCGAACGGGCGATCAGCCAAGCCGTCCCGTCGTAAGTTAACGAGCCAAGCGAGGCCACCGTGTCGTTTTTGTTGAATCCTCAGGACCCGCACTTCTGGACGTCGGTCGCTTTGATCACGTTCTTCGTGATCCTGTGGTTCGCCAAGGTGCCCGGCATGCTGACCAAGACCCTCGACGACGCGGGGGCCAAGGTGCAGGCCCAACTCGACGAGGCCCAGCGGCTGCGCGACGAGGCCCAGGCGCTTCTGAAGCAGATTCAGACTCAACGGGCCGAGACCGAGATCGCCGCGGCCGAGATGCTGAAGACCGCCCAGGCCGACGCCGACCGCCTTCGGGCCGAGGCGGCGGTGAAGCTCGAAGACGACGTCAAGCGCCGCGGCGTGATGGCCGAGCGCAAGATCGCCCTGGCCGAGGCCCAGGCCGCCGGCGAAGTGAAGGCCGCCGCCGCCGATCTGGCCGCCCAGGCGGCCGAAGCGGTGCTTACCGCCCGTATCGCCGGCGCCCAGACCGATCCCCTGATCGACGCCGGCCTGTCCCGACTGGCCGCACGATTCGGCTGACGGGCCGCTGAGGCGCCCTGCCGACCTACTTCGTTTTCGGCTCGACGTGGCCGCCGAACCCGAAACGCATCGCCGACAGCAACTGGTCGCCAAAGCGGCGGGGCTCGCGAGAGCGGAACCGGGCGTAAAGCGAATTTGTGAGAACCACGGCCGGTACAGCTTCCTCCATGGCGGCGTCGACGGTCCAGCGGCCTTCGCCGCTGTCGGAGACTTCGCCGGTGAATTCAGCCAAGGCTGCGTCCTTCGTCAAGGCGGCGGCCGCCAGATCGAGAAGCCAGGACGACACCACGCTGCCGCGCCGCCAAGCCTCGGCGATGTCTGGCAGGTTGAGGTCGAACCGCTCCTCGGGCGGCAGGGACTCACCCCCCTTGCCGCGCAGGATGTCGAAGCCCTCGGCGTAGGACTGCATCAGGCCATATTCGATGCCATTGTGGATCATCTTGACGAAATGGCCGGCGCCGGCGGGGCCTGCGTGAAGATAGCCGTTCTCCGGCCTGGGATCGGCGCCCGGAGGCCGCTCGGTGCGGCTGACCCCGCCGGGACCTGGCGCCAGGGTCCGGAAGATTGGATCGAGCCGGTCGACTACGGCCTTGTCGCCGCCGATCATCAGGCAATAGCCTCGGTGGATACCCCAGACGCCGCCTGAGACGCCGGCATCGAGGTAGTGTACGCCGCGAGCCCGCTGATCCCGCGCCCGGCGGATATCGTCCTTGTAGAAGCTGTTGCCGCCATCGATCAGGGTGTCGCCCTCGGACAGCAAGCCCGTCAGCCGGGTCACCGCGTCCTCGGTGATCGCGCCGGCCGGCAGCATCAGCCAGACTGTTCGGGGGGCGGGAAGGCGCCGGATGAGGTCGGGAAGATCGGCCGCCGCCAAGCCGCCGTCCTTGACGACCGCATCGATCGCTCCCTGGGCAATGTCCCAGACCACGCACTCGTGACCCCCGCGGACCAGCCTGCGGGCGACATCGCCGCCCATGCGTCCCAGCCCGATGACGCCCAACCGCATGTCCCGCCTCCAGACGGAGGCGGACCGGTCAGTCCAGCCCGCGCTCCACCACCTCAACCAAACGCGCGAGCGCGGCATTGGTGTCACCGGTCAGGTGAACCCGTAGGCAACGTCGCCCGCGCTCGGTCAGGACGCCGAGATCGCCCTGGGCCTGAGCCGCCTCAATGACGCCAAATGCCAGAGTCCGGCCTGGTACTGGCAGCTCCCGGCCGGTGTCCGCGGTGATCTGCAGGAACAGGCCACTATTGGGGCCGCCCTTGTAGGCCTGGCCGGTGGAGTGAAGGAAACGGGGGCCAAACTGGGGGATGGTGGCGACGTGGAAGCGGTCGCGCAGCCTCTGACGCAGACCCTGTAGCAGGCCGATGTGCGCCGGGTTGCGATCGATATAGGCCAGCAGGGCGATGTAGTCGCCGGCTCCGGCGCGGGCGAAGTGGGCGGCCAGGAACGCCTCCAGCGTCGCCGCCGGCGCCGCGGCCATCAGCGCCGCGGCGTTGGCGTCGTCGGCATAGAGGGCGATGTCGCCGTCGGCAAATAGCGGCGCGGCTTGGGCAAGCGCCCCGGTCTGCTCATAGGCGTCGGTCAGGGCTCGGGTCTTGATCTTGCTGGCCTCGACGTCGGGCTGATCGAACGGGTCGATGCCCATCACGGCGCCGGCCACCGCCACGGCGGCTTCCCAGCGGAAGAATTCCTGGAAAATCCCGTCCGCGCTGGAAAGGACGATGCGGACCACGGGATGGCCGGCCGCCTCAAGCGCGGCCAGGGCCGCGTCGGCGGCGGCGTCGTTCGAGGCCTCCAGACGGACCTGCACGAACAGGCGGTCCTGGCCGTAGACCTCGGGCTCGCCGAGGACTTCGCCATCGACCGGGATCAGGCCCTTGCCGTGCTTGCCGGTCGATTCGGCGATCAGCTGTTCGAGCCAGGCGCCGATGTCGGCGATGGCCGGCGAAGCGACGATGGTGACCTTGTCCCGACCGGCCACGGCGGCGACGCCGAGCAGCAGGCCCAATTCGACGGCCGGATTGGCCAGGGGCGGGGCGCCAGGACCGCAGGCGCGGACCATGTAACCGACCGACTCGAAAATCGCCCGCGCGTCCTTTCCGATCACGGCGGCGGGAACCATGCCGAAGTTGGACAGCACCGAATAGCGGCCGCCGATCGAGGGCACGCCGGGGAAGACATGGCGGAAGCCCTGTTCGGCGGCGACCGCCTCCAGCTTGGAGCCCGGGTCGGTGATGGCGACGAACTGAGCCCCGGCCTTGCCGGTTCCCAGCGCCTTTTCCGTCAGATCGAAGAAGAAGCGATGCAGCACATCAGGTTCGAGCGTCGAGCCGGACTTGCTGGCGACGATGAACAGGGTGCGGGCCGGATCGATCAGGCCGGCCGTGCGCGCCACCTGCCCGGGGTCGGTGGAATCGAGCACCAACAACGCCGGAAAGCCGGCGGCGGCGCCGAAAGTCTGGCCAAGCACTTCCGGGCCGAGGCTAGACCCGCCCATGCCCAGCAGCAGCACGTGAGCGAAGCCATTGGCCTTGATGTCGGCGGCCAGGGCGTCCAGATCGGGGAAGTCGACAGCGCCCGCGCAGGCGGCGTCCAGCCACCCGAGCCATTGGTCCTCGTCGGCGCCGGTCCAAAGGCTCTTGTCCTTGGTCCACAGACGCCGCGTCCAACCGTCCTTGGCCGCCTGGCCGACGGCCTTGGCCAGAGCGGCCTTCAGCGGGCCGGGCGCCAGGCTCTGACCGTTCAGCCGGTCGCCAAGCATGGCCCTTCGCTTGTCCGCCACCGCGCCCAACAGGTCGTCGAAAGCCTGGGAGAACTTCTCCACCCCGTCCTTCGCCAGGAACGTCGTTACGCCGGGCAGATCGAGGCCAAGGCGCTCGGCCTCCGCCAGAATCGCCTCGGCCGCGTCCAGGTCATTGTCAAGAGTCCGGGCCGCGACGCCATGGTCCCGGAACGCGTCCATCGTGGCGGGCGGCATGGTGTTGACGGTGTCTGGACCAATCAGGGTCTCGACGTAGAGGACGTCGGAATAGGCCTTGTCCTTTGTGCCCGTGGAGGCCCACAGCAGCCGCTGCGGCGCGGCGCCGGCCTCGGCCAGGCTGCGCCAGCGCGGCGTGTCGATCAGGTCGAGATAGCGGCGATAGGCGACCTTGGCGTTGGCGATGGCGACCCTGCCGCGCAGGCCCTTGAGATCGCGCGATTCGGACGCGTCGGCGCCCGCGGCGCGGCGGTCGATCTCGGCATCGATGACGCCGTCGATGCGGCTGACGAAGAAACTGGCGACTCCATGCACCTTGGAAACGTCGCCGCCGGCGGTCTTGAGCATCTCCAGACCGGCGATATGGGCCTCGGCGACAGCCAGATAGGCCTCGACGCTGAACAGCAGGGTGACATTGACGTTGATCCCCTCGGCGATCAGCGCTCGGATCGCCGGCACGCCCTCGGCGACGCCGGGGATCTTGATCATCAGATTGGGCCGGTCGACCGCCTTCCAAAGCCGACGCGCCTCGGCGAGGGCCCCCTCGGTGTCGTGGGCGAGGTAGGGCGAGACCTCCAGGCTGACGAAGCCGTCCTTGCCACCCAGCCTGTCCCAAAGCGGGCGAAGCTGGTCGGCGGCGGCCTGAATGTCTTCGACGGCCACACGCTCGTAGAGATCGACGGGATCGGTGTCGCCCTGGTCCAGGATGGCCCTTAGGGCGGCATCGTAGCTATCGCCCTCGCCGATGGCCTTCTGGAAGATCGACGGGTTGGAGGTCACGCCCCTCACCTCCCCGGCCTCGACCAGCCGCTTCAGGTCGCCGGCCTCAAGGAATTTGCGATGCAGGTAGTCGAGCCAAACGGCCTGACCCAGATCACCGAGCGCGCGCAGGGAATTGGTCATCGGGGTGTGTCCGCTATGGTCTGGAGCTGGCGATGGGCGGCGGCGGCGACGGCTTCGGCCGTAAACCCGAAGTGCGTCATCAGGTCCCCGATCGGGGCGGAGGCGCCAAAGGCGCGCATGGCGATGATCTCGCCCTCGGCGCCGGCATAGCGGTCCCAACCGAGCGGCGAGGCGGCCTCGACCGCGACCCGGGCGGCGACCGAGGGCGGCAGGACGCTTCGGCGATAGCCGGCCTCCTGGGCCTCGAACAGGGCGAAGGACGGCATCGACACCACCCGCGAGGCGACGCCCTCTGCCAGCAGTTTTTCGTGAGCCTTCAGGCACAGGCCGACCTCGGCGCCCGAGGCGATCAGGATCACCGCGGGATTGCCGCCGGGCGCGTCGGCCAGGATGTAACCGCCCTTGGCCAGGCCTGACGCAGCGCCGTGGCTGGCCCTGTCGACAGTCGGCAGGGCCTGACGCGAGAGGATCAGGCAGGTGGGAGTCTTCGTCTGCGACAGGGCCACGCGCCAAGCCTCGGCGGTCTCGTTGGCGTCGGCCGGGCGCAGCACCAGCAGGTTGGGGATGGCGCGCAGGCCCGCCAGCTGCTCGATCGGTTGATGGGTCGGCCCGTCCTGGCCGACGCCGATCGAGTCGTGGGTAAAGACGAAGATCACCGGCAGATCCATCAGCGCGGCCAGACGGATCGTCGGCTTCATGTAGTCGCTGAAGATCAGGAAGGTGCCCGTGTAGGCGCGCAGGCCCGACAGGGCCATGCCGTTGGCCGCCGAGCCCATGGCGTGCTCGCGCACGCCGAAATGCAGGTTGCGGCCGGCGGGGGTGTCGGGGCCGAAGGAGCCGGCGCCGGCGAATTCGAGCTTCGTCTTGGTCGACGGCGCGAGGTCGGCCGAGCCGCCGACCAGCCACGGAACCCTCTGGGCCACGGCGTTGAGCACCGCGCCGGAGGCCTCGCGGCTGGCGACGCCCTTGGCGTCGGCGGGGAAGACGGGGATGTCGGCGTCCCAGCCCTCGGGCAGATCGCCTCGCCACAAGGTGCGCATCTGTTCGCCGGACCTCGGGTCGGCGGCCGCGAAGGCGTCGAACGACTTCACCCACTCGGCGTGCAGTCTGCCGCCGCGGTCGGCCAGAATGGCGGTGACGTGCTCGCGCACGCCGTCCGGCACGAGGAAGTGGGCGTCAACAGGCCAGCCATAGGCCTGCTTGATCAGCTTGATCTCCGTCGCGCCGAAGGGATCGCTGTGAGCCTTGGAGGTGCCGGCGCGGTTGGGCGAACCATAGCCGATGACGCTCTTGACCGCGATCAGGGTGGGGCGGTCGTCGGTCGCCAGGAACGACTCGAAGGCCCGGCACAGGGCGTCGACGTCATTGGCGTCATCGACCACATGGGTCGCCCAGCCATAGCCGCGGAAACGCTCGGCGACATCCTCGGTGAAAGCGATCTGAGTGTGACCTTCGATGGTCACCGTATTGTCGTCCCAGATCCAGCACAGATTCGACAGGCGCAGGTGACCGGCCAGAGAGGCGGCCTCGCTGGCCACCCCTTCCATCAGGTCTCCGTCGCTGCACAGGGCGTAGACTTTGTAGTCGAACAGTTTCGCCGCCGCGGTGTTGTGGCGGGCCGCCAGCCAGCGGGCGGCTATGGCCATGCCGACGCTGTTGCCCGCCCCCTGGCCGAGCGGGCCAGTGGTGGTCTCGATCCCCGCGGCCAGACCATATTCGGGGTGTCCGGCGCAGACGCTGCCCAATTCGCGAAACGATTTGATGTCGTCGAGGGTCACCGCCGGCCTGTCGAGCGACCGGCCGTCCTTGTCCACCGCCTGGACGCCGCCCAGATGCAGCAGCGAATAGAGCAGCATCGAGGCGTGTCCCGCCGACAGCACGAAACG
>CAIQDO010000654.1 GCA_903870555.1 uncultured Caulobacteraceae bacterium | reverse complement strand
CCGTAGGCTGGCCTTGCCGTCATCGACCGTTGGACGGGCGCCGTGTAGCCGGGCGAAATCGACGTCGGCCGCGGCGCCGAATAGGTGCGATAGCCGCGACTGCCGAAACTGCCGCCCCGCCGCGCGTCGGCCGGCCCGGCCGCCAGCAGGCCGACGACGGCGGCGATCGCCGCCGCGCGCCAAAGGAACGAAACCCGCGAGGTCATCCATCGTCTCCCTGATTCGGCGCCGAGCGCCGATGGGCGGCATATGGGTGCGCTTCGCCGCGATTCCAGTTGTGGCATATTGGCCGGGCGCGATGGGCGCCTCCGCGCCTCCGCGAGCGCCAGAGAGGTCGGAGGCCCCTCCTGGCGTCCTTGGCGGCTTGGCGTTGAAAACAAAGGTACTGCCGCCCCGGCGGACGGGTGGCGGGAGAAGCCCGCCGTTGATGGTCGCGGAATGCCCCCAAAACCCCCTCGCTTCATTTCCCCCGCCAAATGCCCTATGGCGTGGCCTCCCCGCGCCCGAGCCCGTTCCAGCCAAAATCCCCATGACCCTGACCCTCGCAGACATCCAGGCGGCCGCCGGCCGGATCGCCGGCCATGTGGAGCGCACGCCGTGCCGGCGGTCGCGCACCCTTTCGGAGATCACTGGGGCCGAGGTGTGGGTGAAGTTCGAGAACCAGCAGTTCACCGCCGCCTACAAGGAGCGCGGCGCCCTCAATGTTCTGGCCCAGCTCAATGACAACGAGCGCAAGCGCGGCGTCATCGCCGCCTCGGCCGGCAACCACGCCCAGGGTCTGGCCTATCACGGCCAGAGGCTGGGCATTCCGGTCACCATCGTCATGCCCCGGGCCACGCCGCATGTGAAGGTGCAGCAGACCCGCGACTTCGGGGCCACGGTGGTGATGGACGGCGACAGCTACGACGCCGCCAACCAGACGGCGCTGAAGCTGCAGGAAGAGCGCGGCCTGGTGTTCGTCCACCCGTTCGACGACCTGGCGGTGATGGCCGGCCAGGGCACCATCGCCCTGGAGATGCTGGAGGACGCCCCCGACATCGAGGTGATGCCGGTGCCGATCGGCGGCGGCGGCCTGATCGCCGGGGTGGCCACGGCCGCCAAGTCGATCAAGCCCGACATCCATATCGTCGGGGTCGAGCCGGCGATGTATCCCTCCTTCACCGCCCGCATGCGGGGCCTCAACGCCCCGATCGGCGGCCAGACCATCGCCGAGGGCATCGCCGTCAAGGCGGTCGGCGAATATACCTATTCGGTGGCCCGGCCGCTGATCGACGACGTGCTGTTGCTCGAGGAGCCGTTCTTCGAGCGGGCGGTGGCCCTCTATTGCAATGTCGAGAAGACCGTCACCGAGGGCGCCGGGGCCGCGGCCCTGGCCGCCCTGCTGGCCTATCCCGAGCGCTTCCGCGGCAAGGTGTGCGGCCTGATCATCACCGGCGGCAACATCGACCCGCGCCTGCTGGCCTCGGTGCTGACCCGCGAGCTGGTGCGCGCCCAGCGACTGGTGTCGCTGCGCATCATCAGCGACGACCGCCCCGGCCTGCTGGCCACGGTGTCGATGATCATCGGCGAGATGGGCGGCAACATCCTGGAGGTGGCGCACAACCGCCTGGCCCTCGACGTGCCGGCCAAGGGCGCCGAGTTCGACATCATGATCGAGACCCGGGACGCCCAGCACACCCAGGAGATCATGGACGCCCTGCGCGCCGCCGGCTATCCGCCCAGAGCCGTCTGAACCTCTCAAGTCGAACGGAGCCCCCGATGAGCCGAGCCCTGAGAACCGCCCTGGCCCTGATCGCCGTCCTCGCCGTTGGCGCCTGCGCCAAGTCCGGCCCCAGCCCCGAGGTGGTGGCCGCCGGCAAGGCCTTCCTGGCCAGCAACGCCCATGCCCCCGGCGTGCACGTCACGCCGTCGGGCCTACAATACAAGGTGATCACTTCTGGTCCCGCGGACGGCGCCCGGCCCCGCGACGTGGACGAGGTCAAGGTCAACTACGAGGGCAAGCTGCTTGACGGCACGGTGTTCGACTCCTCCTACCAGCGCGGCGAGCCGGCGGTGTTCGGCGTGTCCGGCCTGATCCGGGGCTGGACCGAGGCGCTGCAGATGATGCGGCCGGGCGACGTCTGGGAGCTCTACGTTCCGGCCAACCTCGCCTACGGCGACGAGGGTCAGGCGTCGATCCCCCCAGGCTCGGTGCTGAGGTTCAAGATCGAGCTGATCGGCATCAGTCCGGCCGGCGCCGGCGGGGCCTGACCGGATGACCGGCGGGGCGGCCGATCTGACGACGCGGGCTATCGGCATCCTGGAGACGCTGATCGCCTTCGACACCACCTCCCACCTGTCGAACCTGGCCCTGATCGACTGGATCGAGGCCTATCTGGCTGGCCACGGGGTGGCGGCCGAGCGTCTGGCCAATGCCGACGGGGTCAAGTCGAACCTGCTGGCCACCATCGGGCCGCGTGTGGAAGGCGGGGTGATCCTGTCGGGCCACACCGACGTGGTCCCCGTCGACGGCCAGCCCTGGAGCACCGATCCCTTCACCTTGACCCGTCGCGGTGAGCGGCTGTTCGGCCGGGGAAGCTGCGACATGAAGGGCTTCATCGCCCTGGCCCTCGCCGCCGTCCCCGATCTGCTCGCCGCCAGCCCCAGGCGGCCGGCGCATCTGGCCCTGACCTATGACGAGGAGATCGGCTGCCTGGGGGCGCCATCACTGATCCGCCATATCGTCGACACCGTGCCGAAGCCGGCGCTGGTGATGGTCGGCGAACCGACCAGCCTCAACGTCGTCTCGGGCCACAAAGGCATCCTCTATCACGAGGTGACGATCCGCGGCCGCGAGGCCCACTCCAGCCAACCGCACCTGGGCGTCTCGGCCAACATGACCGCCGCCCGCCTGATGGCTTGCCTGGATGGCATCGCCCGGCGGCTTGAGGACGAAGCCGACCTCGCCCTGCCCTACGATCCGCCCTGGCCGACCCTGACCATCGGGGTGGTGAACGGCGGGACGGCCAACAACATCCTGGCCCGCGACTGCCGCTTCGTCTTCGACCTGCGCGCGCCGCTGGCCGACGACCCCCCTGGGCTGCTGGCCGATTTCTTCTCCCTGGCGAAGGTCGAGGACGCGGCGATCAAGGCCAAGGCGCCAGAGGGCGGCGTCACCGTGACGCTGCTGGCCGACGTGCCGGCCTTCGAGGCCCCGCCGGGCGGCCCGGCCCAGGCCATCGCCCGGCGCCTGGCCGGCGACAACGGGCCACCCCGCACCGTCGCCTTCGCGACCGAGGCCGGCCAGTTTCAGAACGCCGGCTTCCCTGTGGTGCTGTGCGGCCCCGGCTCGATCGACCAGGCCCACAAGCCCGACGAATATGTCGACATCGCCCAGATGGAGCGCGGCGGCGATTTGATGATGCGCCTCATCGCGGAGCTCAGCGCGGGCTGACGTCCCGATTCCGCTCGGCGGTGATCTCCGCCATCACGGCTATCGCCACCTCCCACGGCGCCTTGCCGCCGATGTCCAGGCCGATCGGCGCGCGCAGGCGGGCGATGTCGGCTTCGGCCAGGCCGGCGGCGGCGAGCCAGGTCTGGCGGTCCGGAAGACGCCGGCGGGCGCCCAGGGCGCCGACATAGAAGGCGGCCGAGGGCAGGGCGCGGGCCAGTGCGGCGTGGTCGAGTTCGGCGTCGTGGGTGGCCACCGCCACCGCCGTCCAGGGATCGAGGCCAATCGCCTCCAGAGCCGCGGCCGGCTCGGCCCGGCTGTAGGCCACGCCCGGCAGCGGCGGCGGCTCGGTCGGGCCGCGCGGGCGGACCAGGGTGGTCTCGCAGCCGGCCTGGGCGCCGAGCGCGGCCATGGCCAGGGCGGTGGGGTCGGAACCGAGCACGATCAGCCGGCAGACCGGGTCATGGCGCCGCGCAAAGGCGCCTTGCCAGGATTCGGGCGGCGTTTCGACCGAACCGCAGGCGCGGCGCGTCCCGTCGCTGAGCCACAGGGCCGGCCGGCGGGCGTCGGTGAGGTCCAGCAGAGTCGCTGTGGCGGCGTCGTCCGGGGTGAGGCGTTCAAGCAGCACCTCGATGCGCGCGCCGCACAGCAGGCGGATATCCGGCCACGGACTGCCCTCGCCATAGACCAGCCGACGCGGCGCGCCGTCGGCCAGCACGGCGGCGGCGTGGACGACCACGTCGCCCTCGAGGCATCCGCCGGACAGGAAGCCGGAAACCGCGCTCGCCGTGATGGTCATCTGCGTGCCGACAGGACGGGGGCCGCCGCCGTCCAGGGCGACGATGGTGGCCAGGGCCAGGGGCTCGCCGCCCTGGCGGGCCAGGCGCAGGGCGGGCCGGGCGTCGTCGCCGAAGCCGAACAGCGGCCAGTCAGGAAGTCCGGCGGGAAACGAGTCGGTCATGGCCTGCCCTTAAGGATTCATCAACGGCGTCGATACCGGTTCTTTACACTTGCTGAGCCAGTATCCTGACACAGCCGCGTCCCGGCTCAAGGAAACGGGTCCGTCCATGCATCCCCTGGTGTCCAAGCTTGGCCTCGGAACCGCCCAGTTCGGCCTGGACGGCGCCGCCGCGCGCGGCCGCCCGCCCGAGGCCGAGGTCAGCGACCTGCTTGGCCTGGCCGGCAAGGCCGGGGTGGGGGTGCTCGACACCGGCGCCGCCTCGGGCCACGGCGAGGCGGTGATCGGCGCGGTGATGCCCCGGCCCTCGCCGTTCAAGGTGTCGATCAAGGCCGCGCGGGGCGAACGCGGGCCGGCCTATGTCGAGGCGGAGGCCCGCGCCTCCCTGGCCCGGCTCGGCCTGACCCGCGCCGACGCCATCATCGTCCAGGCGGCGGGCGACCTGTTCTCCACCTACGGCCTGGCCATGTGGGAGCGGCTGAAGGCCCTCAAGGCCATGGGGCTTTTCGCCAAGATCGGCATCTCGGCCTACGCCTCCGACGATCCGGCCGGCCTCGCCCGCCGATTCCGTCCCGACATCATCCAGGCGCCGGCCAGCCTGCTCGACCAGCGACTGCTGACGGACGGCAGCCTGATGGCGGTGCGCGACCTTGGCGTCGAGGTGCATCTGCGCTCGATCTTCCTCAACGGCCTGCTGTTCCGCCCGCCACCCGGTCGCGTGCCGCCGGAACTGCGCGCCGCCCAGGCCCGGTTGTCGCGCGCCCGGCGGATGATCGCCGAGGGCCGAAGCGATCCGCTGCAGGCCGCCCTCGGATTCGCCCTGTCGCGGCCGGAGGCCAGCGCCGTGATCGTCGGCGTCGCCACCGCCGCCGAATTGGGCGCCGTCATCGCGGCCGCCGCCAGCCCGCCGCCCGATCTCGACTGGGACGACATGGCGCTGGAGGATCCCGAAGCCCTGGACCCGAGGCGCTGGGCGGCGGCTTAGGGGTCGCTCCTAAACGCCCCCTCCACCGCCTGCGGCGGTCCCCCTCCCCCGCGCTACGCGCAAGGGAGGATTAAATCGTTGATTTTGTTATCCTCCCCCGCCTGCGGGGGAGGGCGACCCCGAAGGGGTGGAGGGGGCGTCCAGCGCCCGACCCTCTCCGCCTAAGGCAGCGTCACCTTCACCCCGCCGAAGGCCCCGATCCCGGGCCGGTCGAAGCCGACCGGGTCCTGGTAGCGGCGGTCCAGCAGGTTGTTGACCCGGGCGAACAGGGTGACGCCGTGCGGAAGGGCGTAGGACCCGGCGAGGTTGACCGTGGCGTAGGGGCTGGCGTTCAGCCGCTGGATCGAGAAGTCGCGATTGCCGTCGACCCAGCTTCCCACATACAGCACCGAGCCGGTCAGGCTAAGGCGGTCGGTCGGCCGCCATGTCGCGCCCACGCTGGCCTTGTGACGCGGCCGGCGCAGCAGGTCCTGATCCTTGATGTCATCACGGGCGACGGTCCAGGTGTAGTCGGCGCGCACCTTCAGCCGGGCCGACAGCGAGGCCGAGGCGAAACTCTCCACCCCATAGCTCGTGGCCCGGCCGATGTTGTCGTAGGAGGTGAAGCTGTCGTTGGCGACGATCAGATTGCGGATGGCGTTGTGGAACCAGGTCGCGCCCAGGCGCAGCCGGCCGTCCGCCAGCGGCTGCTCGAAGCCGATGTCATAGCCGGTGCTGGTCTCCGGCTTCAGGTCGCGATTGCTGTAAAAATATGGGGCGAAGTCGACGAACAGCTGGGTCAGGGTCGGGGCCTT
>CAIQDO010000653.1 GCA_903870555.1 uncultured Caulobacteraceae bacterium | reverse complement strand
CGGCTGTCCATGTCGACCACCGGCGGCGGCAGCGGGCCGGGCATGCCGGTGCGCAACGCCACGAAGCTTTGCTGCAACGAGCTGAACAGTCGGCGCGCCTCGGCGTCGGTGTCGGCCGCGACCACGGTCGCCGCCGCCATCACATAGGGCTTGGCCAGCCGCTCGGAGGGCTGGAACCGCTCGCGATAGATCGCCAGCGCCCGGTCGAGCTCGGCTGGGGCAAAATGGGACGCGAAGGCGTAGGGCAGACCAAGCATGGCCGCGAGTTGTGCGCCGAAGGTGCTCGAGCCCAGAATCCACACGACCACGTCGGCCCCCGCGCCCGGCACGGCCTGCACGGCCTGACCGGGTCTCGTGGGCTGGAAATAGTGCAGCAGCTCGACCACGTCCTGGGGAAAGGAGTCGGCCCCGCCGGCTAGGTGTCGTCTCAGCGCCTGGGCTGTGGCCTGGTCCGTGCCGGGCGCCCGGCCGAGGCCAAGGTCCACCCGTCCAGGATATAACGCCGCCAGGGTGCCGAACTGCTCGGCCACCATCAGCGGCGCGTGGTTGGGCAGCATGACGCCACCGGCGCCGATTCGGATCGTCGAGGTGCCAGCGCCGATATGGGCCAGGGCCACCGCCGTCGCCGCGCTGGCGATGCCGGGCATGTTGTGGTGCTCGGCCAGCCAGTAGCGCTTGTAGCCCCAGGCCTCGGCGTGACGCGCCAGGTCCAGACTGCACTGCAGTGACTGGCCCGCATCGCCGCCTTGCACGATCGGGGACAGGTCGAGGATTGAGAGCTGGGTCATGGGCCGAATATAGGCGCCGCGCGGCCGCCGCGTCAGTACCGACGGCGGAGCGCGTTCCACAACCGCCTTGGGGTGTGTATCACTCCGGCAGGGTCCGACGGTCTGGCCCGGCGACACGCCGCCGCGGGAGTTCGCGCGCCGATGAACTACTATTTTCTGGGCCTGGCCGGCGCCGGCATGAGCGCCCTGGCGTCGATCCTCAAGAGCGAGGGCCAAACGGTAACCGGCTCCGACGACGCGGTCTTCCCGCCGGTGTCGACCTACCTGGACGGCCTGGGCGTGCCCTGCCATCGCGGCTTCGACGCCGCCCACATTCCGCCCGGCCTCGATGCGGCGGTGGTGGGCTCGAGCGCCAAGCTCGACCTCGCCCACAATCCCGAACTGGCCGAACTGGTCAGGCTGGGCGTCCCGCGCTTCTCCTTTCCTGAATTCCTCGGCCGCCATGTCGCCGAGCGCGATACGGTGGTGGTGGCCGGCTCGTTCGGCAAATCCTCGGTGACGGCTCTGCTGGCGGTTATCCTCACCGAGGCAGGCGGCGATCCCGGCTATTTCATCGGCGCCGTACCGCTGGACCTGCCCCTAACTGGCAAGGGCGGATCGGACGGTCTTTTTGTTATCGAGGGGGACGAGTACATCGTCGGCGGCGAGGATCGCCGGTCGAAGTTCCTACTTTATCATCCCAAGGCGGTGATGATCACCTCCCTGGTTCACGATCACGTCAATGTCTTCCCGACGATGGCCGACTATGAGGCTCCGTTCGCCGAACTGATCGACCGGCTGCCGCCGGACGCCCTGTTGGTCTGCGCCCACCCGTTCGAGGCGCTGCATCGCCTGACCGCCGGCCGTCGCGTGGTGTGGTATGGTCGCGAGCCCTGTCCCGGTTATTTCGCCGACGCCGTGGAGATCGGCGAGATCACTCGCTTCGACCTCGTGTCGCCCTCGGGCCAGCGGATTCCGCTGGAAACCTCGCTGCTGGGCCTTCACAACATCGAGAACATCGTCGGCGCTGCGGCCCTGCTTCTTGAACGCGGCGATGTCTCAGCGGAGGCCTTGCAAAGGGGCGTACGGCGGTTCCGCGGCGTGGCCCGCCGTCTCGACAAGAAGACCGTGGATTCCACCGTGCCGGCCTATGAGG
>CAIQDO010000652.1 GCA_903870555.1 uncultured Caulobacteraceae bacterium | reverse complement strand
GGCGCGGGCTAGCGCCGTCGGATGGATCGCGGTCTATGGACGGGGCGTGGCGGATCAGAGGGGTTTGACATGATGCATTGGCGCCTCTTCGCCATGGCCTCGCCCGGTTTCGCTCTCGCTCTCGCCCTGGCGGCGTCGCCGGCTTGGGCGGCAGGCCCCACGCCGATGGACGCGAGGACCTTCGGCGTTCGGTGCGACGGCATGGCCGACGACACCGCGCCCCTCGCCGCGGCCCTGGCGTCCGGGCAGGACGTGCAACTGCCGAGCGGAACCTGTCTCTATACCAACCTCACGATCGGGCCCGGCGCGCACAATGGCCAGACTCTCCGTGGCGCCGGCGCGCCCACTGTCAGTGGCGGACCCGGCACCACGCTCAAGCCCGTGGCGGGCGACGCCGGCGTAAAGATCGCCGGAACGTCCAAGCCCCTGGCCTATGCTGTCGGATTCGGCGTCGAGAACCTGTCGATCGACACCGGCGACCTGGCCGATGCCCCGGGTTCTGCGGCGATCATGGAAACCTACGCCTTCGACATCGCGATCAACCGGGTGCGGCAACTGAACGGCGGCGCCAACCGGCGGGTGCTGCGGATGCTGAGCGGCGCCTACACCACCGAGGCGCGCAACCTGTTCGGCAATGTGCTGGAGATGGCTGGCGATCCGGCCTCGCCAGGCGGCGACCCGACCACCCTGACCTGCATCAACTGTGACGTGCTGGCGCTGACCGTCGAGCACGCGGCGAGTCTGAAAATGATCGGCGGGGCGATCCAGCCGGCCTGGGCCGGGCTGGTGGGTGGCGTCATCTATCTGCCGCCGGGAGTCACCCCGACCACCTACCCCGGCACGAACGTCAGGGGGCTGTACCTGGCGGCGGCGAGCCGACTGAAATCGAGCCAGGCTGTCAGCCTGGACACGGTTGACATCGAGACCCAGGGCGCCTGGCCGGCGGACTACGACGACGGAGTCCATGGGCGCCTGCCGCTGGTGGCCGGCTTCCAAATCGCCGTCGACTCCGTGGGTGTCGTGCTGACCAACAATATCTGGGGAAATCTCTACCCACTCGACCAGGGCGGCTCGACCACCTTCACGCATGTCGGCGCCGCCGGCGTGATCTTCGACGAGGTCGTGTCCCACAATCGCCCGGTGCGACTGAACGGGCAGGCGATCTTCGGGGTCACGGCCAAGGGCGCGCCGAGCTTGCTGATCGACGCCGCCACGGGGGCGATAGATTTCGCGGGCGGGCGGCTGAGGCCTCTCGCGGACGGCGCCAACATCTTCACCGTCACCAACAGCAGCGGGACGGAGTTCTTCGGCGTCCACGCCGCCCCGACCGGCGCCGCATCTTCGGCGTTCATTACCGGGGGAGGGCAGTTCGGCTGTTATGGCCCGGCTCCCGCCTACCCCCAGACCTGCCGTCTTGACGGCGGTCGAGGCGCCCTGACGCTGTCGGGCGCCCTGACCGCGACCGACGTGACCGCGACCGGCGTGGTCAGGACAATCCCCGTCATTGTCGCCCGTCTTCCATCGGCCGCGGTGGCGGGCGACGGGGCGCGGGCCTTTGTCACCGACGCCACGTCCTGCGTCTTCGGCGCCTTGCCCAAGGGAGGTGGCGCGATTCACTGCCCGGTATGGTCGGACGGAGTCGCGTGGCGGGAGGGGTGAGACTGGGTTTGATCCAAGCCGTTGCGCCATCGCGGAATTTGCGACACGGCTCGAGCGTGATCATCGAGCGAGAGGGAACGCGATGTCGTCCAGAACTCCACAGATGCGGACGGCCGCGACGGCGGCGGCGATCGGCGCGGGGCTGCTCGCGATGCTGGCCGGGTGCGCCAAGCCAGAGCCGGACAAAGGTCTGTTGATGTCCGTGGGGGTCAAGGACGCCCGCGATCTGCTGACCGCCTCCGGCGCCAAGGTGGAGAAGACGGAATTCACGGCGGACGGCTTCGCCGTGACCGCCTCCGTCGGCGTCGACCAGCCGGTGTGGTTCGGCGGCCTCAACTGCAAAGGCGCGGCCGACGCCATGACTTGCACCGAATACAAGATCGTCGCGGGCTGGGAACTCGACACGCCGGTGCAGGCCGCGGCCCTGGCAGGGCAGATGAACTACAACTACACCTCCGCCTTCGCCGAGGGGAAAAACATCAATCTGACGCGGATGGAGTTCGCCTATGGCGGGATCACGCGCGAGCACCTACGCCGGACCCTGCAGGAATTCCTCGATCTGAGGCAGAAGGCGCAGGCGCTCGTTACGCCGCCGAAGGCCCCATCGGCCCCATCGGCGCCGCCGACAACCCCCCGCTTCTAACGGATACCAATCCTCGCAACCCAGGAACATCGCCGCCGCGCGGAACGTCCCCGGGGCCGGGTTGACCGTTAACGACCAAGGATCCGGGGTTGACGGCCGATGGGGTGGCGGTGAAGGGATGGCGTGTGGGGAGTTTGCGAGATGACTAAACGGCTGGCGCTGGCGCTGGCGGTTTTTGGCGAGATCCTCGCAGGGGGAGCCGTCACGGCCGCCGAGTGCAAGCTGTCGAAGATCGTCGACCTTCCGGTCGCCATGCGGGGACCGCAGCCCATGGTTACGGCCCGCATCAACGGCCGGGACGTCACCTTCCTGGCCGATAGCGGGGCCTTCTTCAGTGTCCTGGCCCCGGCCAAGGCGAGAGAACTCGGTCTCAACGTCAGGGCCGCGACCTTCGGGTTCCGTATCGAGGGCTTGGGGGGACAGGCCGACGCCGGTCTGACCACGGTGAAGGCCTTCGGAATCGCCGGCGCGACCCTGCCCAACGTCGAATTTTTGGTGGCGGGCAATGCGCTGGGTGGAGAGACCGCCGGCCTGCTCGGCCGCAACTTCCTGGATTTCGCCGATGCTGAATATGATCTGGCCAACGGCGTCATTCGGCTCTGGCGGTTCCGGGGCTGCGGAGCCCTGACGCCCACCTACTGGCTGCGATCTGATCAGACCGCGTCGAAGGTGGACATACGCAGTTTGACCAACACCCCCAACGACAGGGCGGCCGTTGGGGCCGCGTTCGTCAACGGCGCGAAGATCCGCGTTCTGTTCGATACGGGGGCGGGCGCCTCCGGCATGTCGCTGGCGGTCGCCAAGCGCCTCGGCCTCGACGTGAACGGACCCGGCGCCGTGGTCGCGGACCAATCCTACGGCGTGGGGACGCGGTTCGCGCGGACCTGGATCGTCCCCGTCGCTAGCTTCAAGATCGGCGACGAGGAGATCCGCAATACGCGCCTGAGAGTCTACGATTCGGCATTGATTGATTTTGACATGTTGATCGGGGCGGACTTCTTCCTCGCGCACCGCGTTTTCATCGACAACGCCGCCCAGAAGCTCTATTTCACCTACAATGGCGGTCCGGTGTTCAACCTGGACGTGAAGCCACAGGGTCAGACCAGCGGCGCGGCCGCCGAAGCGACACCGGGACCTTTGGACCTCCAGCCCACCGCCGCCCCCAAGGGCGCCCCCACGGACGCTGACGAGGTCGCACGCCGGGGCGAGGCCTTCGCGAGCCGGCGCGATTTCGACGCGGCGATCGCCGACCTGACCCACGCCGTCACACTCGCGCCGTTGGAAGGCCGATACAGGGCTCAGCGCGGATTGATCTATCTGCGAAACAACCAGCCGTTCCTCGCCATGGCCGACTTCGACAAGGCCTTGGAGATCAACCCGAATGACATCGCCACGCGCATCCTGCGGGCGCGTTTGCGACTCCAGGGCAAGGACCAGGCCGGCGCCTTGGCCGACCTCGCCGCCTTGGACCGTCTGGCCGACCGGGAAGCGGACGTGCGCCTGCAGATGGGCCAGCTGTATCAGCACGCCGAAGCCTTCGCCCTGGCGTTCGGTCAATTCGATCTCTGGATCAAGACTCATCCCGACGATGTCGCGCGCGCCGGGGCGCTGTCGGGTCGCTGCGGCGACCGGGCGGTGCTGAACCAGGACCTGACCAAGGCCATGGAAGACTGCGAGGCCGCGATCCGGCTGGCTCCAAGAGATAGTCTGATCCTTAGCGCCCGGGGCCTCGTCAGCCTGCGTCTGGGAAATCCGGACAAGGCGATCGCGGACTTCGATACCGCGCTGGCCCGGTCCCCCAGACTGGCCTGGACTCTGTATGCGCGAGGCCTCGCGAAGCTGGCCAAGGGTCAAACGGCGCAGGGCGACGCCGACTTGGCGGCCGCCAAGGCGATCCGGCCAGACTTGCCTGACGTCGCCAAACGCTACGGCCTGGTGAGACCCGCGGGTTGAAGGGAAAGTGGGGAGCTTCTGTTGCCAGGCGCTCGCCATTTTGCGTTGAAAAGGGGAGCGCCCCCACACAGGGGAAAAGTGGGGAGCTTCTGTTGCCAGGCGCTCCCCGGGCCCCGCCTGCCGCTGCTAAGACGACAGGACTTTTAGGCTGAGTTCACAGGCGCTGCTTACGCGGCGACCGCATACTCTTGAGCGAAGTTATCGTTC
>CAIQDO010000651.1 GCA_903870555.1 uncultured Caulobacteraceae bacterium | reverse complement strand
GGCGAAGTCGGTGGCGATGCCGCCGGGCGCGATGGTCTTCACGCGCAGGCCGAACGGCGCCAGCTCGAAGGCCAGGCTCTCGCTCCAGCCTTCCAGGCCCCATTTGGTGGCGTGATAGACCGAGTTGAACGGGAAGGTGACCAGGCCGCCGATCGAGGTGGTGGTCAGGATCAGCCCGTGGCCCTGCTCGCGCAACGCCGGCAGGAACGCCTGGGTCACGCGCATCACCCCCAGCAGGTTGGTGTTGAGCTGATCCACCAGCTGATCGTCGGTCGCGCCCTCGAAAGCGCCGGCCAGACCGTAGCCGGCGTTATTGAACAGCACGTCGATCGGCCCCAACGCCAGGGCCGCCCTGGCCGCCTCGGCGATCTGGGCGGGATTGGTGACGTCCAGCGGCAACAGGGTGATCCCGGGGACCTGACCAAGTTCGGTCTCCTTGTCCGGGTTGCGCATCGTCGCGATCACCTTCCAGCCCTTGCGCGCGAACAGCAGCGCCGTGGCGCGGCCCAGGCCGGTGGAACTGCCGGTGATGAAGATGGTCTTGGTCATGGGATCGAGTCCTTTGGTGAATCCGGGTTCAACGCCCCTTCGGCGCCGGCCCCTTGGCGCCCAGGAGGCCGTCCCGGGCGTCGAGATAGTCGTAGATGGCGTCGACCTCCTGGGGGGTGAAGTGGCTGAAGGCCATTTCGGCGGTGTCGGTCATCACCTTCATATCGCCCTCGCCGACGGCCTCGCCCTTGCTGATCAGCTTATGGAACTTGGCCCGGTCGTAGTAGGTGCGCACCGTCATGTCCTGGGCGCCCGCCTTCACGCCGCCCAGGTCCACGCCGTGACAGCGTCCGCAGGCCACGGCGGCGAGGTGGCGTCCGACGGCCAGGTTCGGTCCGGCGTCGATCGGCGCCCTGGCCAGGGCGACCTTCTGGGCCGACGTCTGGAGTTTGCCGAACAGCAGGTTGGCGCGCAGCAACAGGCCGGGCTCCGTCCTGGGCGCCTCCGCGCCCTTGGGCGGCAGGCTGCGCAGATAGCCGAGGATCTCCGTCATTTCGGTGTCGGTGAAGCGGCCGTAGGCCTCGGCGGGCATGGCCAGTTCGGGCGTTCCGTCGCGGCGCAGGCCGTGGCGGATGGCGGCGTCGAGCTCCGCGTCGGTCCGGTGGCGGGGGACCAGAGTCAGGTTGGGCGTGTGGATGGCCGTGGCGAAGGCGTTGAGCGGCCCGCCCGTCAGGTCGGCGCCGTGGCAGCCCGCGCAGGCGGTGACGGCGACGAGACGCTTGCCTTCCGCGATCGCCTCCGGCGCGGCGGCGGCGACCACCGCGCTGGGGGGCAGGGGCGCCCGGGCCGTCAGGATCGCCTCGGACCGGGTCTCGATCTGGACATAGGCCACGGCCGCCGCCGCGGCGCCGACCACGGCGGCGACCGCGACCGCCACATACCCACGCTTCGACATCGCCATCGACAACCGCCCCGGACGCGCCTGGACTGGGCGGCCATCACGCCGCAGGGTATGTCCCGGCGGGCGACGAATGTCACGCCGGACGACCGGCCAAACGGGGAGGACCGAAATGACCGTGGACACGGCCCGCGCGCGTGACCTGGCCCTGAGCCTGGCGTCGGTGAGCGAGGCGCCGCACTTTCAGCGCATCGCCTTCCGCACCCCGCGCAAGATCTTCGCCACGCTCGACGGCGTGGCGCGCGACCTGAACCTGATGTTCGATCCGGATCTGCGGGATTTCTACTGCGAGCAGGCGCCGGAGGCCTTCACGCCGGTTCCGGGCGGCTGGGGTCGCATGGGCGCGACGCGCTGTGATCTCGAAGCGGTGGACGAGGCGACGTTGATGTCGGCCCTGATAGCCGCGCACCAACTCGCCGCGCCGAAGGCGGGGCGAAGCGCGCCACGCCTCGCGGCGAAAATCCCCCGCGGGTGATCAGGCGCGCGCCGGCTCGCGGCGGCGACGCAGCACGGCGCCGAGACCGCTGAAGCCGATCAGCGCCAGCGCCCAGGACGCCGGCTCGGGAGTGGGAGACGCGCTCGTCAGGATGTTGGGGCCGTAGTAGGTCCCGCCTGAGCCTCCGGCGATGTTTTGGGTGTCATGCTCGAAGGTGATCGCGTTGGCGTATTTGTAGCTGTGCCCGAAGTACTGGATATTCGCGGCTGTGCCCGGACGCGTCGTACCGTAGCCCCAGTCGTCGGCGCCGACGAAGTCGACCAAAAAGTAGAAGGAGTTGGGGGTCAGCGCGATCGGATTGATGCTCTGGTAGGCGTAGCCGTCGATCGACGGCCCTGAACGCGACACCATCGTGTCGGCCACGAGCGAGCCGTCCTGGTCATAGAGCGCAACCTCGTGATCACTGGAGGCGAAGGCGGTGTAGAACCCTAGGGCGGTGACGTATTCGGTTCCGAAGTCGACGAACAACATGTCCAGGTTGATCGGACTGTTCGGACTGTGATTGTCGATCACCGGCGCGTTCACGCTGAACGCCGGCGTATCGGCCCGCGCGCCACTGATGGCCAATGTCGTCGTCAACGCCGCCAGCGCCAGAGCCTTGTAGCCGAACATCACCTGCCCCATCCCAAGTCGTTAGGCTCCAAACCCAATCAGCCGGTTGATCGAACGTAGCAAATCATGATTCACGCCGTCCTCGGACCAGCTTTCGAGGAGGTATGGGTCATGAGCCGGGGACTGTTTTGGCTGGACGACCAACAATGGGCGGCGATCGAG
>CAIQDO010000650.1 GCA_903870555.1 uncultured Caulobacteraceae bacterium | reverse complement strand
TGTGAATCTCGGCGTCGATCCGCGTCATGCCGACCAGCAGGTTCGTGGCGTCGTCTCCCTGCCGTCCGGCACCGGCCGAGAGGTCCGCGTCGCGGTCATCGCCAAGGAAGCCAAGGCCGCCGAAGCTCTCGCCGCCGGGGCCGATGTTGTCGGCGCCGAAGACCTGGTCGAGCGTATCCAGGGTGGATTCATGGAATTCGACCGTGTGATCGCCACACCGGACATGATGGCCCTTGTCGGCCGCCTCGGTAAGATCCTCGGCCCGCGCGGCTTGATGCCCAACCCGCGCGTCGGCACGGTGACGCCGAACGTCGCTCAGGCGGTCAAGGACGCCAAGGGCGGCGCCATTGAGTTCCGTGTCGAGAAGTCCGGTATCGTCCACGCCGGCATCGGCAAGATCAGCTTCACCGACGATGCTCTGCTGGCCAACGTCAAGGCGCTGGTCGGCGCCCTCGCCAGGGCCAAGCCCACCGGCGCCAAGGGCACCTACATCAAGCGCATCAGCCTGTCCTCGACCATGGGCCCCGGCTTCAAGGTCGATACGACCAGCGTCGGCGCCTGATTGGACGATTGAGGCCGGCCGGGAAGGGCGAGCCCTCCCTGGCCGGCCTTTTCGTATCGTGCGCATTGCGCTGCGGAGGCGTCTGGTGTAGACGCGCCGCTCCGGCGGGTTTCGGCCTGCCGCCTGTCCAAGAACCGCGGGCCTTTCAGGCTTAATTCTCACCGCCGCGGGGAGACGGGAAGCGAACGTCGCCAAGGGGTCCGGTCCGGACCCCGGCGCCTGACGCGTTCCTCACTCAAGGACAGTTCGAATTTTACGCCTGAATCGGTGCTGGCCGGTTCATGCGACGACCGACGGCGGATGATCCGCCCGTCGCCAAACCCGTTGTGGAGACCGCTTATGGAGCGTGAGCAGAAAACTGAGGCTATCGAAGCCTTGAAGGGCGTTTTCGCCGGCGCCGGCGCCGTTGTGGTCACCCACTACATGGGTCTGACGGTCGCCCAGATGACTGACCTGCGCCTTCGCCTCCGCAAGGAAGGCGCAGCCTTGAAGGTGGTCAAGAACACCCTGGCCCAGAAGGCGCTGAATGGCTCCGGTTCGGATACACTGGACCTGTTCAAGGGGCCTGTGGCGATCGCCTATGCTCCTGACCCTGTTTCGGCCGCTAAGGTGGCCACCGCCTACGCCAAGGAGAACGAGAAGTTCACCATCGTTGGCGGCATCATGGGCTCCGTCGTCCTCGACGCGGACGGCATCGACGCCCTGGCCAAGCTGCCCTCGCTCGATCAGTTGCGCGCCAAGCTCATCGGCCTGCTGCAGGCCCCGGCTACCAAGGTCGCCGGTGTCATCCAGGCGCCCGCCAGCCAGTTGGCGCGCCTTCTCAACGCCTACGCCGTCAAAGACGCGGCCTGAGCCTTTTCCGCCTCCCAACCCTCGCTCATCATCCAAAGGACTGAACTCATGTCGAAACTCGAAAAGCTGGTCGAAGACCTTTCCGCCCTGACCGTTCTTGAAGCCGCCGATCTGGCCAAGCTGCTCGAAGAAAAGTGGGGCGTCTCGGCCGCCGCTCCGGTCGCCGCCGCCGGCCCCGCCGCCGCCGCCGCCCCGGTCGAAGCCGTGGAAGAGCAGACCGAATTCACTGTCATGCTGACCGCGGCTGGCGACAAGAAGATCAACGTGATCAAGGAAGTTCGCGGCGTCCGCCCGGATCTGGGCTTGAAGGAGGCCAAGGATCTGGTCGAAGGCGCTCCTCAGCCCATCAAGGAGAACGTTTCCAAGCAGGAAGCGGCCGACATTAAGACGAAGCTCGAAGCCGCCGGCGCGACCATCGTCATCAAATAACATCGACCCGCCTAGGCGCAGCGCCTTCGGGGGTCGCGTCGTCGGAATCGTGGCGATCAAGGGGAAATCGGCGGGCAACCGTCGATTTCCCCTTTCTATTTTCTAGCCAAGCGATTAAAAGCGCGTTCCGCTCATTTCCGACAGAGATATCCCACACACCCGCTTGTGGTGAGTGTGCTTGATTCGCCCCGAGGCGTGGTCCGCAGCCCTCCGACCACCGCGAAGGGGCGCCGTAGCCTGAAACAGGCGACGGACTTTTCCAGCGTCCGGCGAACGGCATGCGGCCGGGATGTATTCCCCCCGGCGCCCCGTTCGTACCGAGGGTGGACGCATGGACATCAGACCGACGCGCGAGTTCCGACTCGCGGGTCCAAAGGGAGCCACGATGGCGCAATCGTTCACCGGCAAGAAGCGTATCCGCAAGTCTTTCGGGCGGATTCCTGAAGCCGTACGCATGCCGAACCTGATTGAGGTTCAGCGGTCGTCCTACGAGCAGTTCCTTCAGCGCGAAGTGCGCCCCGGCCAGCGCCGGGACGAAGGGATTGAGGCCGTCTTCAAATCCGTCTTTCCGATCAAGGATTTCAACGAGCGCGCCATGCTCGAATACGTCTCCTACGAATTCGAGGAGCCGAAGTACGACGTCGAGGAATGCATCCAGCGGGACATGACCTATGCGGCGCCGCTCAAGGTCAAGCTGCGTCTGATTGTGTGGGAAACCGACGAGGAAACCCAGGCCCGCTCCGTCAAGGACATCAAGGAGCAGGATGTCTACATGGGCGACATTCCGCTCATGACCGACAAGGGCACTTTCGTTGTCAATGGCACCGAGCGGGTGATCGTCTCCCAGATGCACCGGTCTCCAGGCGTGTTCTTCGACCACGACAAGGGCAAGACTCATTCGTCCGGCAAGTTGCTGTTCGCGGCGCGGATCATTCCCTATCGCGGTTCCTGGCTTGATTTCGAATTTGACGCGAAGGACGTCGTCTACGTCCGCATCGACCGCCGCCGTAAACTTCCCGCCACCACCTTCCTCTATGCGCTCGGAATGGACGGTGAGGAAATCCTCACCACCTTCTATGACGTCGTTCCCTTCGAGAAGCGCGACATGGGCGGCGTGCACGGCTGGGCCACGCCCTACAAGCCGGAACGCTGGCGCGGCGTGAAGCCGGAATTCGCCCTGATCGACGCCGACACCGGCGAGGAAGTCGCCGCCGCCGGAACCAAGATTTCAGCCCGTCAGGCGAAGCGACTGGCCGACAGCGGCCTCAAGACCCTTTTGCTGTCGCCCGAGGCCCTCGTGGGCCGTTACCTGGCCCGCGATGAGGTCAATCCGGCCACGGGCGAGATCTACGCGGAAGCCGGCGATGAGCTCGACGCCACCTCGATCGCCGCCCTGGAAGAGCAGGGCTTCACCACCATCGACGTTCTCGACATCGATCATGTCACGGTCGGCGCCTACATGCGCAACACCCTGCGCGTGGACAAGAACGCCATCCGCGAAGACGCGCTGTTCGATATCTATCGCGTCATGCGTCCGGGCGAGCCGCCCACGGTGGAAGCCGCCGAGGCCATGTTCAAGAGCCTGTTCTTCGATCAGGAACGGTACGACCTGTCCGCCGTCGGCCGGGTGAAGATGAACATTCGCCTGGAGCTCGATTGCCCTGACGATGTGCGCGTGATCCGCAAGGACGATGTGCTTGAGGTCCTCAAGACCCTGGTCGGCCTGCGGGACGGTCGCGGAGAAATCGACGACATCGACAACCTCGGCAACCGCCGGGTCCGTTCGGTCGGCGAACTCTTGGAGAACCAGTACCGCGTCGGTCTGTTGCGGATGGAGCGGGCGATCAAGGAACGCATGTCCAGTGTCGATATCGACACGGTCATGCCTCATGATCTGATCAACGCCAAGCCCGCTGCGGCCTCGGTGCGGGAGTTCTTCGGCTCCTCGCAGTTGTCACAGTTCATGGACCAGACCAATCCGCTGTCGGAAATCACCCACAAGCGCCGCCTTTCGGCGCTTGGCCCCGGCGGTCTGACCCGTGAGCGCGCGGGCTTTGAAGTCCGCGACGTGCACCCAACCCACTACGGACGCATCTGTCCGATCGAAACGCCTGAAGGCCCGAATATCGGCCTGATCAACTCCCTGGCCACCCACGCCGTCGTCAACAAGTACGGCTTCATCGAAAGCCCCTACAGGCGGGTGAAGGACGGCAGGATCACCGAAGAGGTGGTCTATATGTCGGCGATGGAAGAGGCCAAGCACGTCATCGCCCAGGCCAATATCGCCCTCCGCGACGGCGAAATCGTTGACGATCTGGTCCCGGGCCGGGTCAATGGCGAACCCTCGCTGCTGCCAAAGGATACTGTCGACCTGATGGACGTCAGTCCCAAGCAGGTCGTCTCGGTCGCCGCGGCCCTGATTCCGTTCCTGGAAAACGATGACGCCAACCGCGCCCTGATGGGCTCGAACATGCAGCGTCAGGCCGTTCCCCTGATCCAATCCGACGCACCCTTGGTGGGCACGGGCATGGAAGCGGTGGTGGCCCGAGACTCCGGGGCCGTGGTGATCGCGCGTCGTTCGGGCGTCGTTGAACAGATCGACGGCACCCGCATCGTCATCCGCGCCACCGAGGAAACGGACCCGACCAAGCCCGGCGTCGACATTTATCGGCTCTCAAAGTTCCAGCGATCCAACCAGAGCACCTGCATCAACCAGCGTCCTCTGGTGCGTGTCGGCGACAAGATCGCCTTCGGCGACGTCATCGCCGACGGCCCGTCGACCGACCTGGGCGAGTTGGCCCTTGGTCGCAACGCCCTCGTCGCTTTCATGCCCTGGAACGGCTACAACTTCGAGGACTCGATCCTGATCTCCGAGCGCATCGTCCGCGATGACGTGTTCACGTCGATCCACATCGACGAGTTCGAGGTGATGGCCCGGGACACCAAGCTGGGTCCGGAAGAGATCACCCGCGACATCCCCAACGTCGGCGAGGAAGCCCTGCGCAACCTCGACGAGGCCGGGATCGTGGCCATCGGCGCCGAGGTCATGCCTGGCGACATTCTTGTCGGCAAGGTCACGCCGAAGGGCGAGTCGCCGATGACTCCGGAAGAGAAGCTCCTGCGCGCCATCTTCGGTGAAAAGGCGTCGGATGTGCGCGACACCTCCCTGCGTCTCCCGCCGGGCGTCGCCGGCACTGTCGTGGAAGTTCGCGTCTTCAACCGTCACGGCGTCGACAAGGACGAACGGGCTGTCGCCATCGAGCGGGAAGAGATCGACCGTCTGGGCAAGGACCGCGACGACGAGTTCGCCATCCTCAATCGCAACATGACCGCGCGTCTGCGCGATCTGCTGATCGGGCGCAACGCCGTATCGGGCCCCAAGGGCCTCGGCCGGGGCGAGATCACCGCCGCCAAGCTCGACGATATCGCGCCCGGTCTGTGGTGGCAGATCGCCGTAGATGACGAAAAGGCGATGGGCGAACTGGAGGCCATGCGTCGCCTGTTCGACGACGCCCGCAAGCGTCTGGATCGTCGCTTCGAGGACAAGGTCGACAAGCTGCAGCGCGGCGACGAACTGCCTCCCGGCGTGATGAAGATGGTCAAGGTGTTCGTGGCTGTGAAGCGCAAGCTGCAGCCCGGGGACAAGATGGCCGGCCGTCACGGCAACAAGGGGGTCATCTCCAAGATTCTGCCGATCGAGGACATGCCCCATCTGGAAGACGGCACCGCCGTCGACGTCGTGCTCAACCCCCTGGGCGTGCCGTCGCGGATGAACGTCGGCCAGATCTTCGAAACCCACCTTGGCTGGGCCTGCGCCGGCATCGGCCGCCAGATTGCCGATCTTCTGGAAGTCTGGCAGCGCGGCGGACAGAAGCAGGCGCTGATCGATCGGTTGCGGACGGTTTACGGTCCTGACGAAGAACTGCCCGACGATGAGGAAGAACTGGTCGAACTGGCCCGCAACCTCTCCAAGGGCGTACCCATCGCCACGCCCGTGTTCGATGGCGCCCACATCGACGACATCGAGGACATGCTTGAGGCCGCCGGTCTGGATCGCTCCGGCCAAGTCACCCTCTACGACGGCCAGACCGGCGACGTGTTCAAGCGTTCGGTCACCGTTGGCTACATCTACATGCTCAAGCTGCACCACCTGGTGGACGACAAGATCCACGCCCGCTCGATCGGCCCCTACAGTCTGGTCACCCAGCAGCCTCTGGGCGGCAAGGCCCAGTTCGGCGGTCAGCGCTTCGGGGAAATGGAAGTGTGGGCCCTGGAAGCCTACGGCGCCGCCTACACCCTGCAGGAAATGCTGACGGTGAAGTCGGACGACGTCGCGGGACGGACCAAGGTTTACGAGTCCATCGTTCGCGGCGACGACGCCTTCGAGGCCGGCATCCCCGAAAGCTTCAACGTTCTGGTCAAGGAAATGCGTTCCCTGGGCCTCAACGTCGAGCTCGAGAACAGCTGAACCGGTCGTCGATCAAACGTCCTGACGCCTTTGGCGAGGGGAGGGGCCGTCAGCCCTTCCCCACCGCTCTTCATCCTATCTGACGAACTGGAAATTCCATGAACCAGGAAGTCCTGAATATCTTCAATCCGGTGGTCGCAGCGCCCACCTTCGACCAGATCCGCATTTCCCTCTCAAGCCCCGAAAAGATTCGGTCGTGGTCGTTCGGCGAAATCAAAAAGCCGGAGACGATCAACTACCGGACCTTCAAGCCCGAGCGCGACGGCCTGTTCTGCGCCCGCATCTTCGGGCCGACCAAGGACTACGAGTGCCTGTGCGGCAAGTACAAGCGCATGAAGTACAAGGGCATTATCTGCGAAAAGTGTGGTGTCGAAGTCACCCTGGCCCGCGTCCGGCGCGAGCGGATGGGCCACATCGAACTGGCTTCCCCGGTCGCCCACATCTGG
>CAIQDO010000649.1 GCA_903870555.1 uncultured Caulobacteraceae bacterium | reverse complement strand
TCGGGCTGGACAGGTGCTCGTGGTCCTTGAGGCGATGAAGATGGAACACGGTCTCTCCGCCCGGGTCGACGGTGTGGTCGAGGCCGTGCTGGTGGCTGAAGGCGATCAGGTTGCCGAAGGCGTCAGGGTGGCCCGTCTGGCGCAAGCGGCCTAGGCGGCGATCCTTGCCGCTGAATCTGATTAAGCTGTGTGTTGGGTGCGACACTGTCGAAGAGCTCCTCGACTGGCGCCGGGAGCAGGCGAGGCCGGGCCAGCCCTGGATCCTGCGCACGCGTCAGACCCCAAAACGCGGGCCCGAGTTGGTGGAAGGCGGCGGACTCTATCGCGTGTTCAAGGGCTTCATCCTGTCCCGCCAGACCATCTTGGCTGTCGACACGGTCGGCGCCGGGCCGGCGCGCCGCTGCGAGATCACTCTGTCCGAAGCCGTTGCTTTGACATTGCCAACGCCCCGTCGCCCCTTTCAGGGATGGCGCTATCTGTCCGAAGCGGATGCGCCGCAGGTTCTTGAGGAACATGGCTCTGCGACGTCCCTGCCGGGCGATCTTGCCCGCCGTCTACGGGAATTTGGCGTGCTTTAGCCTGGTTCAGCGCGGAGAAACGGCGATGTTGTCCAACAGTCGTGTCCGGCCCATCCTGGCGACCGCGAGCAGACGTGCCGGACGGTCCAACTTGGCCGGACCCAAACGGTCCAGGCTGTCCGCGTTGCGAACCTCAACATAGTCGACGGCGTCGAAGCCATGGGAGAGGACTTCGGCGATGGCGACCGCCTCGACCGAATCAATTCGCTCTCCGGCCGCCAGTCGGCGGGATGCCTCCCGTAGAGCCCGGTTCAACCCGGGGGCGTTCAGCCGTTGAACGGGCGTCAGGTAGGTGTTGCGCGACGACAGCGCGAGGCCGTCCGGGTCGCGGATGATCGGGCCAGGCAGGATGCGGACCGGTATGTCGAGATCCGCCGTCAAACGGCGGATCACCTGCAATTGCTGGTAGTCCTTCTCTCCGAATACGGCGACGTCCGGTGACGCCTGAATCAGCAGCTTGGCGACGACCGTCGCCACGCCTGCGAAATGCCCTGGCCGCAGCGCCCCTTCCAAGGGTTCGGTCACGCCAGTCACGGTGATGGTGGTTGCAAAACCGGGTGGATAGATCTCCGCCCGATTCGGGGCGTAGAGAAGGTCGCAGCCGGCCGCAGCGAGAAGCGTGGCGTCTCGGGCCTCGTCCCGGGGATAGGCTTCCAGATCCTCGCCAGGGCCGAATTGAGCGGGATTGACAAAAAGGGTCGTGACAACCCGATCCGCCTGTGTTCGCGCCAGCCGGACCAGTGAAAGATGGCCTTTGTGAAGAGCTCCCATGGTTGGTACGAGGGCGACACGCGATCCCGAGGCCTTCCACTGGCTGATCCGAGCGCGAAGAGCGGTGACTGTGCGGAGGGTTTCGATTCCGGGCATGGAGGGGTCCAGGTTGGCTTCGGCGTCGCTGCGGCTCAATACCACCCCTTCACGCCCTTGCGTGGGCGCGTCGGGCGCCGCATGGACGACGGATCGGCCTCTGGGTCCGCGGGGCGGGCCGCGGGCGATTCGAAAGCGGGGCCTTCTTGTCGCAAGCGCGCATCATCGTGGTTGGCAACGAGAAGGGCGGGGCGGGAAAGTCCACCATCGCGGTACACCTGACCACGGCCCTGTTGCATGAGGGCGCCAAGGTGGCGGTCGTTGACCTCGATATACGGCAGCAGTCCACGGGGCACTTCTTCGCTAATCGAAAGGCGTGGACCGAAGCTCATGGCGCGACGCTGCCGGAACCGCTGATCTTTTCCGGCGCCGATCCTGGCCTGATCGCGGAGTCCTTTGCCTGTGAGGCTGACTTCGTTGTCGTCGACACGCCAGGCGCCGATACCGAGCTTTCGCGTATCGCCCACCAAGGCGCGGATCTGATCGTCACGCCGATGAATGACAGCTTCGTCGATTTCGACATGTTGGGCGTGCTCGATCCTGTCACCCTGTCAGTGATCCGTCCGAGTTTGTACGCCGAGACGGTTTGGGAAGCTCGAAAGGCCAGGGCGATGCAGCGTGGCCGATCGATCGACTGGGTGATCCTCCGAAACCGCCTCGCCTCCTTCGAGGCGCGCAACCGCAAGCGGGTGGACGATCGATTGTCGACGCTCGCCCGCCGCGCCGGCTTTCGGGCTATCCCGGGCCTGCGAGATCGCGTGATCTATCGTGAACTGTTTCCGTTCGGACTGACGGTCAACGACCTGTCCTCGGGTGTGCGTCCGGTGCAGGTCTCTCTGGCGCAGGTCGCCGCGCGGCAGGAGCTTCGCAGTCTGATGAACGACCTGGGCCTGATTTCCGGGACGGCCGGAGGGTGATCTGACCCAATGGGCGTCCTTCTGGCCCTCGGGGTCGCGGCGCTGGCCCTGCTGGTGTGGATCGGTCGCCGGCCCGCCAGATTGTCCCAGAGCGCCCGACTGGCGTCCACGCTGTTCGCCGCACTGGCGGCGGTCGGCGCCGTCGTGAGCGGGATGCGCGGCGGCTGGGTGGCGAGCCTTGTCCTGGTGGGCCTCTCGGCCTGGTTGGGACACCGGGCTCGCCGGAGCTACCAGGCCGCGACAAACCCGACAGACGCAGGCCTGACCTTGGATGAGGCTCGGAGGGTGCTCGGAGTGGACGCCATGGCGCAACGCGCCGACATCGAACGCGCTTATCGGAACCGGATGCGGGGGGCCCATCCCGACCAAGGCGGCACAAACGCGATGGCCGCGCGGATTAACGCCGCGCGGGACCGTCTGCTGGCCAAGCCTGGGCGGCGGTGACAGGTGTTGCGATCGCGTTGAAACCCCTTGAGCGACGATCAAATGACACGAACGTGATCGGCCTCGCCGAAACGAGCTAGTCGATTCAGGCGTGGTCGCTGGCGATGCAGGCGATCCCACGGCTGCGTACGGCGGAGCAGGCGTCGCGGGCGGCGGTCTCGGTCATGCCCGAAAAACGGGCGCGGAAGGCGCGGCGATGACCGGCCACCGTGCCATCGGCCTTGTCGAACAGTCGGGCGAATGAGCGCGAAATGGCGGAAACCTGCGCCTCGGCCGCGCCGCGGGTGCGGAACACGCCAACCTGAACTGACCAGTTGCGCACGTCGCGCGGTTTCGCGGCAGGCATGGCGTTTGAGACTGTGAGGGCCCCCGGCTGGACCGTGCTACGGGTCAGGACGACGTCGATCGGATCGGTCGGAGAGGAATCGCGTTGCGCCAGGTTCGTTCTGCCTAGAGCGGCCGGTCCGTGCTCGAAATAGGTCTGGGTGGCGAGAATCTTCTCGCCCCTGTCGCGCCGATCCTCGATGTCGAAACCGGTCAGCAGCAGCCCCTCGACGTTGGCGTTGCGCACTTGTCCCGACGAACTGCCCATCACAACGGCGATCAGGCGGTGACCGTTTCGCATCGCGGAGGCGGCGAGATTAAAACCGGCAGCGTTCGTAAAGCCAGTCTTCAACCCGTCAACGCCAGGCATTTTACCGAGAAGGTGATTGGTATTGTACATGGTTCGGCCACGATAGCTGAACGATTCCTGGCTGAAGAAAGAGTAATATTGAGGATAGTCGCGCAGGATGGCCCGGGCCAGAACGGCGAGATCATGGGCCGAAGACAGTTGTCTATTATCCGGTAGACCGTTGGGGTTTACATAATGCGTGCTTGTCATGCCCAATTGCTCGGCCTTGACGTTCATTAACGCGGCGAATCGGGATTCCGTGCCACCGATTTTCTCCGCCATGGCCATGGCCATGTCGTTGGCCGAGTGAACCGCCATGGCGTGCAGTGCGTCCTCGACCGAAATGGTTTCACCGGCCCGCAGACCCAGCTTGGTCGCGGGCTGCGCCGCCGCAAGTGGAGAAACCTGCACGGTGTCGGTCAAGTGAAGGCGTCCGGCGGCCAACGATTCGAACGCAAGGTACATTGTCATGACCTTCGTCACCGAAGCCGGATAACGGGGGCTGTCGGCGCGCTCGGAATAGAGGATCTCACCGGAATGCGCATCCATGACGATGGCGGTGTACTTCGGCTCCCCGCCGACCAGCCGATCAACAGCCGCGGTGGCCCGGGCGTGACCATGGTGATGACCGCGGGCTTGAACCAAGGAGAGAT
>CAIQDO010000648.1 GCA_903870555.1 uncultured Caulobacteraceae bacterium | reverse complement strand
TCGGCCCGGAAAAAGCGCGCCAACCCCTCGGCCGTCTTCAGGGCGACATTGCCGGTGAAGCCATCGGTGATGACCACGTCCACCGTACCCTTGGCGATATCATCGCCTTCGACGAACCCGCGATAGTCAAGGTCACCGGTCATCTCGCGAAGCAGACGGTCGGCGCCGCGCACCTCTTCGTGGCCCTTCTCCGTCTCGGTGCCCACGTTCAACAGGCCAATCGAAGGCCGCTCGGACTTGTGAATCGCCCGGTGATAGGCGTCACCCATCACGGCGAACTGCACCAGCCGGTCGGCGTCACAGACAATGTTGGCGCCGACATCGAGCACCGAGGTGACGCCCTTCAGAGTCGGCCAGTTCGCCACCAGCGCCGGCCGGTCGAGGTCGCCTGCGGTGCGAAGCAGGAGCCGGGAGATCGCCATCAGCGCGCCCGTGTTTCCCGCCGAGACGGCGGCCCGCGCCTCGCCGGAGCGAACGCTCTCGATGGCGTTCCACATCGAGGTGCCCTTGCCGCGCCGCATGGCGTGCGCCGGTTTGGCGTCCATGGAGATCACACCCGACGACGGCCGAATGCTACAGGATCGCGACAGGCCCGGCGCGGCCAGCAGAGCCGCCTCCAGTACAGCCTTGTCGCCGTGGAGCAGGCATATGACCGTTCCCTGACCGAGGGATTGAATGGCCCTCTCCACTCCGGGAAGGACCGTCGACGGACCATGATCCCCCCCCATGGCGTCGATTGAGATCACCAGAGGATCGGGCACGGCGTCGATTTCGGCTCCTGCGTCGCCTCGGGAAAGAGGACGCGGCGACGATACAGCCGCGCGCGCCCGATGCAACCCGCTATGGCCGTTTCGGCCGGTCGGGCAAGGCTTTCAGGGCGGCGAAGGGAGACATCACCACCGGCTCCTCCGGCGCGACGAACACCGCGCCTGGCTTGCGGGGAAACGGGTCGAGCGCAAGGGCGAACGCCTCGACGAGATAGGCGCTCAGATCGACGGTGGCGCCTTCAGCCTGTTCCGGAGGATCGTCGGCGTCCAAATCGATAACAACCTCGGCCCCATCCTGGCTTGGCGCGTTGGGACTGCCCCGCGGCACCACGCGCAAGCGAAACGCCTCCTTCACGACCTCCTCAAAGGGGTCCAGGGAGAGCCCGCAGAGCCGAATCGCCGCGGCGTTCAGTCGACCATCGATCGTCACGCCATCGAGCCAGGGGCGCAGCGTGATCTCGGCCGAAAGCCGGGAGAGACTCTCCAGATCCAGCGATCTTGCGATCGCCAGGCGCTCGTCGGCGTTCGCCTCCATCAGCACGGTCCGTTCCCGCCCCTGAAGTTCGGGCCAGGTGAGGGCCTGCCCCCATCCCAGACGGTCGCTCATGGCGCGCTCCAGTTCGGCCCCTTGGCCAGGATATCGGCGATCTCGACGGCCAGAAGCTCAGCCCGGCAGGCGACGATATAGTCGGCGAGAGGCGCTGGCGAAGCGGTCGTGTCCTGATAGACGGTGCGGGCGAGAACATCGGCCAGCGGGGCCTTGTCGGGCAGACCGGCGAAGGCCGCCTCATAGGCCAGCGCGCGGCCGTAGAAGGCTTCGCCAAGCTTGCGCATCCGCTTGCCCACCGCCAGATCGCCGACGCCCATCTCACGAAGGGCGCCGTCGAGATTGCTGACATAGGCGTCGAACAGGCTTTGGCGAATGTCGGACGCCGGCGCCGGCCCATCCTTTAGTCGATCGACGAGCAGGATGACGTGCAGCGTCAGCAGCTCAAACCGCCCCTCGACCGTGTCAGGAACAGCCATCCCGGCGTAGAAGGCCACCGCCCTGCCCTGTCTCGCGGCGTCTTGATAGAGGCGTTCGCCCGCGCGCTTCGCGGGGGATTTGCCAAGCAACTGAGTGAACACCGACCGTCAGCCTCGATTTCGCCGCGGGAATGGGTTCCCATGATGACCATTGAATTAAGCGCCCTTGAGCCTTAGGTCAAAGCCGTCCGGGCCTTTCAGAGTGAGTTGACATCCCATGTTGCGCAAGGCCGCCCTCGCCACAGCTCTGGCCAGCCTGATCGGCCTTGGCGCCTGTACGCCGGTGAACAGCTACCAGGGCTTCCAGGCGGTCGATCACGCCCCTGGAGACGTCAAGGTGGGAGAGGACACCCGCTCCACGGTCATGGCTCGCCTGGGCACGCCCACGGCGGTCTCCACGTTCGACAAGGACACCTGGTTCTACATTTCCCAGGTCACCAGCCACACCGCCTTCTATCACCCCCGCGTCAACAAGCGGGACGTGGTGGCTATCGCCTTTCGCAAGTCCGACGATCAGGTGGTGGCGGTGAACACCTACACCATCCAGGATGGCCGGGTGATCGCCTACAACAATCGCGAAACACCCACGCGCGGCCGCGAGATGACCGTGCTCGAACAGCTCCTCGGCAGCATCAGCGCCGCGGGCGCCCTGCCGCAACAGGACGTCAACCCGAACTCCCACGGTCGTCAGGGCGGGCCGTAGCAGCTCCCCTCTCCGGTTCAGCCGAAAGAAAACCCCCCGAGGCGTCGCCGCCTCGGGGGGTTTTCTTTGTCACAATGAAGAAACGGCCCGGAGCCGAAGCCCCAAGCCGATTGTCTTCAACCGCCGTGGTGGGCGGACAGCACGGCCAGAAGCAACAGGGCCACGATGTTGGTGATCTTGATCATCGGATTCACGGCCGGACCGGCGGTGTCCTTGTAGGGGTCGCCAACGGTGTCGCCCGTCACGGCGGCCTTGTGGGCTTCGGAGCCCTTGCCGCCGTGGTGGCCTTCCTCGATCAGCTTCTTGGCGTTATCCCAGGCGCCGCCACCAGAGGTCATCGAAATGGCGACGAACAGGCCGGTGACAATCACGCCCATCAGCATGGCCCCAAGGGCGGAAAAGCCGTTGGATCGCCCGGCGATGGCTTGGATGACAAAGAACAGCACGATCGGTGAGACGACCGGCAACAGCGACGGCACGATCATCTCGCGGATCGCCGCCTTGGTCAGGATGTCCACCGCGCGACCATACTCCGGCTTCACCTCATAGGTCATGATGCCGGGGTTTTCGCGGAACTGGCGACGGACCTCGGCCACCACCGCTTCCGCGGCGCGTCCGACCGCGGTCATCGACATGCCGCCGAACAGGAAGGGCAGCAGGCCGCCGAACAGCAGACCGACGACGACGTAGGGGTTTGACAGGTCGAAGGCGACGGAACCCATGCCCTTGAAGAACGGATACTGGTCGGCGTTGGCCGAGAAGAACTTCAGGTCCTGGGTGTAGGCGGCAAACAGCACCAGCGCGCCGAGGCCCGCCGAACCGATGGCGTAGCCCTTGGTGACAGCCTTGGTGGTGTTGCCAACCGCGTCGAGCGCGTCGGTGGAGACCCGGACCTCGCTCGGCAGGCCGGCCATTTCGGCGATGCCGCCAGCATTGTCCGTCACCGGCCCGAAGGCGTCCAGGGCGACAATGAAGCCGGCCAGCGACAGCATCGTGGTGGTGGCGATGGCGATGCCGAACAGGCCGGCGAACTGGTAGGTGGCGATGATGCCGACGATGATAACGATGGCTGGGGCGGCGGTCGATTCCAGGGACATGGCGAGGCCCTGGATGACGTTGGTGCCGTGGCCGGAGACCGAGGCCTTGGCGATCGACTTCACCGGCCGGAAACCGGTGCCGGTGTAATATTCGGTGATCACCACGATCAGGGCGGTGACGGCCAGGCCCACGAGACCGCAATAGAACAGCTGGTCGACGCTGATGGCCAGGTCGCCGACGCGGACGCCGTCGACCGGCACGAGCTGGTGGATCACCCACCAGACCGCCGGAATCGAAAGGCCGCCGGTGACGAGCAGGCCCTGGTAGAGGGCGCCCATGATGTTCTGGCTCTTACCGAGCCGCACCGCGAAGGCGCCGATGATGGACGTGACGATGCACACGCCGCAGATGGCCAGCGGCAGCAGCATCATGTTGGACACCTCCGGAAGGCCCCGGAAGAAGATCGCGGCCAGCACCATGGTGGCCACGGTGGTGACGGCGTAGGTTTCGAAAAGGTCGGCGGCCATGCCGGCGCAGTCGCCGACATTGTCACCGACGTTGTCGGCGATGGTCGCGGCGTTGCGCGGGTCGTCTTCCGGAATTCCGGCTTCGACCTTGCCGACCATGTCGCCGCCGACGTCGGCGCCCTTGGTGAAGATGCCGCCGCCGAGACGGGCGAAGATGGAGATGAGCGAGGCGCCGAAGCCCAGCGCGACGAGCGAGTCGACAACGTCACGGCTCGTGTTCACCAGGCCGAGGGGGCCGGTCAGCACGGCGTAGTAGCCCGCCACGCCCAGAAGGGCGAAGCCGGCGACCAGCATGCCCGTGACGGCGCCGGAGCGGAACGCCAGGGAGAGACCCTTGGCGAGGGATTCGGAGGCCGCCTGCGCGGTGCGCACATTGGCGCGCACTGAAATCAGCATGCCGGCGAACCCGGCGAGACCAGAAAGGACCGCGCCGATCAGAAAGCCGATGGCTTCATGCGGCCCGATCAAGAAGCCGATCGCGGCCAGGATCACGACGCCAACAATTGCGATGGTGGTGTATTGGCGACGCAGGTAGGCTTGAGCGCCTTCCTGAATGGCGGCGGCGATTTCCTGCATCTTGGCGTTGCCGGCGGATGAGCGCAGCAGAACGGCAGTCTGCGCCACCCCGTACAACACAGCCAACAAGCCGGCCGCAATGACCAGCATGAGCACCGAATTCATAACGCAAAACTCCCCTTATCCTGTTCTTCCACGCCGGTTCCCGACGCTGCGTGTTCCGCGGCGACACCGCGTCGATCCCTTGCGGGAAGGGCAGGCTCCCGTCCGGAGCCAGCCTGACGCGGCTAACTGCCAAAACCCCTTCGCCAAAGCAAGCGGCGACTGCGCGGCTTAGACCGGCCATGGCGTGTCAGTGCCGGTATCCAAACCGGTCAACCGCCAGGGGGCGGCCTTCCAGTCTTATTCTCAGGCCAGACTCGCCGCCAAACTGGCCGACCCGACCCGAGGGCGCGCCAAGCCTCGCCGTCCATTCGATGAAGCGTTTCACGTCACGGGGGGCGATCGCACAGATGACCGCGTAGTCGTCGCCTCCTGTCGCCAAGGCGAGACGCGCGGCGGCGGTATCGATTTGGCCACCACTCCAAGCCATCGCTTCGGGCGACATCGGCATCTCATCTAGGTCGAGGCTCAAACCCAATCCGCTGGCCTTCGCCACATGCAGAGCATCGGCGACCAGCCCATCGGAGACATCGGCGGCGGCATGGGCCAACGCCGCGAGGGCGGGCCGAATCGCGACCTGGGGTTCCGGCAGGCGGTAGTGGGCGGCCAGCCGCCCCGTCGGATCGGGAATCTCACCCAGCGCGGCCTTCAGGCCAAGCCACCCATCGCCGATGAAGCCACAGACCACCGCGATATCACCTGCTTTGGCTCCAGATCTCAGGACGGCGCCACCGGCGGGAGTCCACCCAAGGACGGTCGCGCTCAAGGTCAGAGGCCCCGGCGTCCGGACCGTGTCGCCCCCCAACAAGGTCAGCCCGAAGCGCTCGCCGTCGTCGCGAAGGCCGGCAATGAAGTCGTCCCGCTGCGCCCAGGGCCTGTCATCGGGCCACGCCGTCATCAGGAAATACCCAAACGGGTCGGCCGCCTTGGCGGCGAGGTCCGAGATGCTCGTCCGAAGCAGGCGCTTGGCGACTATGCCGGCCGCTTCGCCGACCAGAAAGTGGACTCCCTCCACCATCGCGTCCTTAGATACGATCAGGTCGCTTCCTGGCCGCGCCGGCAGGACCGCAACATCGTCCAGAAGGCCGAGCGCACGAGTATCGTGACGCGTCAGGGGCTTGAGACGATCGATCCAGTCGAATTCGTCAAGCTGTCCGGTCATCGCGCGCGACCGCATCAAGAATGCCGTTGACGAACCCCACCTCGGTTCCGGCGAAGAACGACTTCGAGATCTCCAGGTACTCGTTGATCACCACTTCATGCGGCACGTCCGGCCGATCAAGCAGTTCGAACGTCGCGCAGCGGAGAATTGCCCGCACCGTTGCGTCAAGTCTGTCAAGTCGCCAACCCGCCGCGAGACGCCGGGTGACGGCGGTGTCGATCGCCTTCTGGTCGCCGACAACCCCTCGCGCAAGATCCGCGAAAAAAGGTTCGTCTGCCTCGGCCAAGGCCTCTCCCTCGATATCCGCACCGAAACGATGGTCACGAAACTCACGGATGACGTCTTCGACGCCGGCCCGGGTGACCTCCATCTGGTAGAGCGCCTGGACAGCCGCGAGCCTCGCGACCGAACGGGATTGACGGGGGGCGTTCACGATGGGCCGCTCACTTTCACATCCGGATGTCCGCCATCGTCGACGCCGTCCTCATTCAAACCCTCTTCGCTCAGGAACCGCGCGAAGTCGTCGGTATGGCGAAAATCCCGATAGACCGACGCGTATCGCACATAGGCGACATCATCGAGCGCCTTCAGGGCCTTCATCACCATTTCCCCCACCACGCTCGAAGGCAGTTCGGTCTCTCCCATGCTCTCAAGCTGGCGGACGATTCCGTTGACCATCCGCTCCAAGCGCTCAAGATCGACGGGACGCTTGCGCGTGGCGACAGTTATGGACCGCACCAGTTTTTCGCGATCAAACGGGGCGCGGCGGCCGGACCGCTTGAGTATGGTCAGTTCGCGCAGTTGCACGCGCTCGAACGTCGTAAATCGCCCACCGCATTGCGGGCAAAGGCGTCGGCGCCGGATCGCGGCGCCGTCTTCCGACGGGCGACTGTCCTTAACCTGGGTTTCCAGTTCGCTACAGAAGGGACACCGCACGGTTCAGGCCCTTCCCGGTTTGTGACAGCCGATCAAGGATAAATCGGGAACCGCGCCGTGAGTTCAAGCACCCTCGCTCTCACGGAGGCCTCGACCGCGGCGTTGTTCTCTTCGCCATTCACGGCGAGTCCATCGACCACTTCGGCGATCAGCCGCCCGATGAGCCGGAATTCCGCCTGGCCGAAGCCACGGGTCGTCCCGGCGGGCGTGCCCAGGCGCACCCCCGAGGTCACCGCCGGCGGCGCGGGATCGAAGGGGATACCGTTCTTGTTGCAGGTGATGCTGGCCCGTTCGAGGCTCGCCTCGGCCGCCTTCCCGGTCACGCCCTTGGGTCGAAGGTCGACAAGCATCAGGTGGCTGTCGGTGCCTCCCGATACGATTGCCAGGCCGGACGCCGCCAGCGTCTCGGCGAGCACGCGGGCGTTCTCCAGCACCCGCGACGCGTAGGTCTTGAATGACGGCGTCAGGGCCTCGCCAAAGGCGACCGCCTTGGCGGCAATGACGTGCATCAGGGGGCCGCCCTGAAGGCCAGGAAAGACCGAGGAATCCAGTTTTTTGCCGAGTTTGAGGTCGTTTGACAGAATCAGCCCGCCGCGGGGACCGCGAAGGGTCTTGTGCGTCGTCGTCGTGACGACATCCGCGTAAGGGATCGGACTGGGAAACACGCCCGCGGCCACCAGCCCCGCGAAGTGGGCCATATCGACCATCAACCTGGCGCCGACGGTGTCGGCCACGGCCCGGAACCGGGCAAAGTCAATTGTACGGCTGTAGGCCGAGCCACCGGCTATGATCACTTTCGGCCGGCACGCGAGAGCGGTTTCCGCCAGTCCCTCATAATCGATCAGATTGTCTTGAACGCGAACCGTATAGGGAACCGGGTTGAACCATTTTCCCGACTGGTTGACCGACTTGCCGTGCGTCAGGTGCCCGCCAGCGGCCAGATCCATCCCCATGAATGTATCGCCCGGCTTCATCAGCGCCATGAAAACCGCCTGGTTCGCCTGAGACCCCGAGTGGGGTTGGACATTGGCCCAGGCCGCGCCAAACAGGGCCTTGGCCCGATCGATCGCGAGCGTCTCGACCTCGTCGACGAACTCGCACCCGCCATAGTATCTGCGTCCAGGATACCCCTCGGCGTACTTGTTGGTGAGCACCGATCCTTGGGCTTCCAGAACAGCCTTGGAGACAATATTTTCGGACGCGATCAGTTCGATTTGGTCCTGCTGCCGGCGAAGTTCGCGTCCCAGCATCGCGGCGACCATGGGATCGGCCATGGTCAGATCATTGGAGAAAAAGGCGTTGGCGGCGTCGGTCGACGCCTCGTCTATCAGACTCAAGGCTCGCGTCCTCGTTCGGCGGGGCTGGGTGCGCCTTCATAGCCGCCCGAGGCGTCATGATCCAAGGCGATTCCGCCCGGGATTCTTTTCACCCATAAAATCATTGCGTTAAAACAGCAGGCCGCCGCCGAAGCGGCGGCCCATGGCCCTGTCAGGCCGCGTAGCCGCCCAGGCGCTGGACGTTGCAGCGGGTCCATAGGGTTCCGAGCGCCGACACCAAATCATCCATCATGGCGTCGGTGTGGAACGGCGTGGGCGTGAATCGGAGCCGTTCCGTCCCCCGCGGCACGGTCGGATAGTTTATGGGCTGCACATAGACGCCGTGATCCGTCAGCAGCATGTCCGAGATCATCTTGCAGTGCACCGGGTCGCCGACCAGGACCGGCACGATATGGCTGACCGACGGCATGACCGGCAGGCCTGCGGCGGTCATGCGGCGCTTCAGCGCCGCGGCTCTCTCCTGGTGCTTGGCGCGGACCTCATCGTGTTCCTTCAGCCAGCGAATGCTGGCCACCGCCCCCGCGGTCAAGGCCGGGGGCAGAGACGTGGTGAAGATGAAGCCGCTGGCGAAAGAGCGAATGGCGTCAATCAGATTCGTGTCGGCGGTGATGTAGCCGCCCATGACACCGAACGCCTTGCCCAACGTGCCTTCGATGATGTCGATCTGATCGGCGACGCCGTCCCGTTCCGAAACACCGCCTCCCCTCGCGCCATAGAGGCCGACGGCGTGGACCTCGTCGAGATAGGTCAGGGCGCCGTACCGCTTCGCCAGGGCGGCGGTTGCGCGGATGTCCGAGATGTCACCATCCATCGAGTAGACGCTCTCGAAGGCGACGAGTTTGGGGGCCTCTGGCGGCGCCGCCGCGAGCAGACGCTCCAGATCCGCCAGATCGTTGTGCCTGAAGATTTTCCGGGCGCCGCCGCCGTTGCGAATGCCGGCGATCATCGAAGCATGGTTGAGTTCGTCGGAAAACGTGATCAGGCCGGGAAGGATTTTCTGCAAGGTGGACAGAGTGGCCTCGTTCGACACGTATCCAGACGTGAACAGAAGAGCCGCTTCCTTCCCATGCAGGTCGGCCAGTTCGCTTTCTAGTTCAACGTGATAAGAGGTCGTACCGGAGATGTTCCGCGTCCCGCCCGACCCTGCGCCGGCCTCGTCGATCGCCCTATGCATGGCGTCGAGGATGACCGGGTTCTGGCCCTGGCCGAGATAGTCATTCGAGCACCAGACCACGACGTCCCGCTGGTCGCCGGCCGGGGTTGTCCAAGTCGCATAGGGGAAATTACCGCGATGGCGCCTAAGGTCGGCGAACACCCGGTAACGCCCTTCGTCCTGCACCTGTTCGACGGCCGTCCGGAAGGCGCTCTGGTAGTCCATGACCTCTAACACTCCGCTTAGGGGAGCGCGTTCCAGGATACTTGAAGATCCGAAAGGCGCCCCCGCATGAGTTGCAATACGGCTGAAAGATCCTTCTGGCCATACCTCTGGGGTGCGAACAGCGCGCTCAGCGCCTGGGCCTGGATGCCCGAGGACACCGCCGCCCCCACCTCAGCAACCGCTTCTTGCGGGAGTTTTGGGCCCTTCGACATGACCGATGTCAAAAAACCAACCTCGTTTTGGCGAATTGACGGTGCAAGCAGGATGGACCGTGACGGTCTTTTGAAAGCGGCCAAGGCGATCTACAACGGGTCATCCACGCCAAACGCCGGGACATGCCATGGCCGCCCAGATCCCCGTCGAGCCCCCGATCCGCGCGCTGGTCGTGCCGGTCACTCCGCTTCGCCAGAACTGCACCATCGTGTGGTGCGTCAAGACGCTCAAGGCGGCGGTGATCGATCCCGGTGGCGACGTTCCAAGGCTGCTGGAGGTGTTGCGTCAGAAGGGCCTGACCCTGGAGAAAATCTGGATCACTCACGGCCACCTCGACCATGCGGGGGGAACCGCGATGCTGCAGGCCGTATCGGGCGCGAAGGTCGAGGGCCCCCACCCCGCCGACCAATTCCTGATCGACGACATTGCCCAAAGCGGCGCCAAATATGGGATGGTCGACGCACAAAGCTTCACCCCCGACCGCTGGCTCGACGAGGGTGACCGCGTGACCCTTGGTGAGACCGAGCTGGAAGTCTATCACTGCCCAGGACACACGCCTGGGCATGTGGTGTTTTTTCACCGAGAGGCGCGATTCGCGCAGGTGGGCGACGTCCTGTTCGCGGGCTCGATCGGCCGGACGGACTTTGCAAGGGGCAACTACGCCGATCTGATCGCCTCGATCACGGGCAAGTTGTGGCCACTGGGCGACGATGTCACCTTTGTGCCTGGCCATGAGGGGCTTTCGACTTTCGGGGCCGAGCGACGGGCCAATCCGTTCGTGTCCGACGCGGCTCTTTCCGACGCCCGAGGCTGACCCGCCCGCTGTTTCGAATACGTTACATAAGGGACATGCGGCGGTTCCACAAAGGGACTATATTGTTCTCATGACGACGCAAACAGCGACAGCAGCCACGACGACATTCGCCGAGGACGGTCCAATGGACCACATCCTTGTTGTTGATGATGACGCCGGCATTCGCGATGTGATCGCCGAATTCCTCGGTCGGCATGGTTTCAGCGTCGCGACGGCCGGTGACGGCCGGGAAATGGAAAGGGAGATGGCTCGGCAGCGTCCAGATCTGGTGGTGCTGGACCTGATGCTGCCGGGTGAAGACGGCCTCTCGATTTGCCGCCGCATGTCGCGCCCCGACGGGCCAGCCGTCATCATGCTCAGCGCCATGGGTGAGGAGACCGATCGCATCGTCGGCCTTGAGCTTGGCGCCGACGACTACCTTGCCAAGCCCTGCAACCCCCGCGAACTGCTCGCCCGTGTTCGCGCGGTGATGCGTCGGCGGCGCGAACCCCGGATGGTCGAGGATTCCTTGGGGGCGGCCTGTGAATTCGCCGGGTGGAGGCTGGATCTGGTTCGTCATGAACTGCGGTCACCGCAGGGCGTGGTGGTCAATCTGTCGAGCGGCGAGTTCTCTTTGTTGCGGGCCTTCGTCGAACGTCCGCAGCGGGTTTTGACACGTGACCAGCTCCTGGAATTCGCCCGCGGCCCCCAATCAGACGCCTTCGATCGCGCCATCGACGTGCAGATCAGCCGCCTCCGGCGCAAGCTTGAGGACAGCGGCGGAGAGACCGAATTGATCCGAACCGTCCGCAGTGAAGGCTACATCTTCACGCCAAAGGTATCGCGCAGCGCATGAGGCCGGCGCGCAGCTTTCCGCTGTTCGTACAGGCCCTCGGACTGGTCATCGCCACCCTGATCGCGGCGCAGACCGCCGCGGTGCTCGTCATCCTCAGCCTGCCGCCGCCGGCGCCCGAAATCTATACGGTGGCAGACATCGCTCAGGCCGTGCGCCAAGATAGCGAAACCACGTCTAAGGGCCACGAGACGGCTTTCGCTCTTTCCGTCGAGGCCAAGCCCCCGCCAGGCGAGGCGCTCGGCCGGCGCAGACTGATGTTCCGCGACGCCCTGGCCCGGGCCCTGGATGTGACGCCGTCCTACGTCGTCGTCACCCAGAACGGCCCCCGCATCGTCGCCTATGGGTTGCGACCGAGGCCGCCGCGTCAACAGGCCGAGGCGATGAGCGGGGACCCTCTGCTGTTCGGTCGGTTCAAGATCGGCGTCCGCGAAGGCGACGGACGCTGGCTGATCGTCCAGCCCCGTTCCAGTTTCGGGTTGGATCCGTGGCAGCAGCGGCTGCTCCTGGTGTCGGCCTTGGCGGCCATTGCAGTCGCCCCCCTGGCATGGGCCTTCTCTCGGCGGCTCGCCGCCCCGATCAGCGCCTTGGCCGCCGGCGCCGAGCGGCTCGGCCGGGACCCTCGGTCGCCGCCGCTGGAGATCGCTGGTTCGACGGAAGTCGCCGCAGCGGTGGCCGCATTCAACCAGATGCAGGACCGCATCCGGCGCTACGTCGACGACCGGACCGGCATGATGGGCGCCATCGCCCATGACATGCGTACCCCCCTCACCCGCCTGCGTTTTCGAATCGAAGCGGCGCCCGAGCCGCTGAGAAGCAAGATGGAAGCGGACATCGACCAGATGGAGGCGATGGTCGCTTCGACCCTGAGCTTCGTGCGGGACGCCACCCTTCCGCGCGACCGAAGGAAACTCGAAATGGCGTCCCTCGTGGAAACGGTGATGGACGAAGCCGCCCTGACCGGCGCGGACACCGCCGTTCGCCGCGCCGAACGCGTCGTGGTGGACGGCGATCCGCTGGCGTTGAAGCGCCTGATCGCCAACCTGGTCGACAATGCCCTGAAGTACGGCGAGCGCGCCCGCGCCAGGGTGTTCAGCGAGGATGGCATGGCGGTCATCCTGGTGGAGGACGATGGACCTGGAATGCCTGAGGCCGACATGGAGAGGGTCTTCGAGCCGTTTCATCGCCTGGAGAGCTCCCGAAGCCGGGAGACCGGCGGCATTGGACTTGGTCTGGCGGTGGTTCGAGCGGTAGCCCGAAGCCACGGCGGCGACGTGGTGCTCCGTAACCGCCCTCGCGGAGGCCTGTCGGTGCGCGTAACCCTGCCGCTCGCACTGCCGTCGCCCGCGCCTTAGGCTTCGCCACGACCAGCAGCGGGGCCGCCCAGGCCGAACCAATCGCCATTCGAGAGGGAACATCCCTAAGAGGTTTGAATTCACTTCCTAACAGGGTCAAAAGACTCGGGCTGCGCGACAGAAAGGGGGCCAGCCTTCCGGCGCCACCGGGACTCTCGGCCCGCCAGTAACCGAAGTGCTTAAAGGAGTTTCCCCATGACACAGCCAACAGACGACGGTCCCAAGGTCAGCCGCCGCGGCTTCGCGGCTATGGACCCGGAACGTCGCAGGGAAATCGCCCGTAGAGGCGGGGCCAGCGTACCTAGCGACAAGCGCAGTTTCGCGCAAAATCGCAACCTCGCCGCCGACGCCGGCCGAAAGGGCGGCTCGACGTCAAAGGGCGGCGGACGCAAGCCCGCGACAGAAAAGTAGACGCCTGCGCGACCTTTCCCCTGGGACCTCGCCGACGGGACGAGCGTTCCAGGGGGCGTTGATTTTTGACGGAACCGTCAAAATTCTGAATCGTGCTTTAAATTCAAAAGGATAAAGCCTAACTCGGCCCTTGGATCTGTTCCGTCTAGAGGCGTCAGGCTCTAGAGCGGCGTGCGTGATTCAAGACTCACGCTGGCCGCCCTAGATTTTTGATTTCGCATCGTTTTTGCGGAAAACCGGTTCCCACTTTTCCGCACGATGCTCTAGGGAGAAGGCTCAGAGGGCGCGGAGTTCAGGGAATCAATAACACCCGGCCCACCGCTTTGCGGCTTTCGATGTAGGCGTGGGCTTCCGCCGCCTCGGACAGGGCGAAGGTTCGATCGATCACCACCTTGATGTCGCCTCGCGCGGCGTCATCGATCAATCTCTGGATATTGCCATGGACTCGGTCCGTGGCGATTTCCGCGCCCAGGAACACCCCAGAAAGGGAGCGGTTGCCGCCCATCATCGAAGAGACATCGACCTCCATGGGCTCACGTCCGGCGGCGCCGACCATCGACACCCGCCCTCGATAGGCAAGCGACAGTATCGAGCCCTGAAGGGTCGATCCGCCAACCGAGTCGACCACCAGGTTCACACCCTTGTTGTCGGTAAGCCGCATCACGCTCTTCACGACATCCTGCGTGGTGTAGTTGATCCCATGGTCGAGGCCATAGGGCTTGAGCCGCTCCAGGCGCTCGTCACTCGACGCCGTGGCGAGAACGATCGCCCCAGCGCGCTTGGCGAGCTGGATCGCCGCAAGGCCGACGCCGCTGGCCCCCGCCTGAACCAGCACCGTTTCACCGGCTTTCAGGCGGCCGAATTCGAACAAACAATCGTCCGCGGTGCCAAAGGCCACCGGAATGACCGAGGCCAGCCGGGGGTCGAGGCCGTCGGGGATCGGCCAAGCGGTTCGAGCGGGAACCGCGCGCAATTCCGCATGCGACCCGAAAGCGCCCGTCGTCGCCACCTTCTGACCCAATCTGAGCGTGGTGACCTCGGCTCCAACCTCCACGATCTCGCCGGCGGCCTGATAGCCGACGATGTGAGGCCTCGTCACCAGGGCGCCCCTCCAGCGGTTGAGGGTATCCCCGCCCTCGATACTGATCGCCTCGACCTTGATGACCACGCCCTTGGGGTGGCATTGGGGATCGGGAACGTCTTCGTAGCGCAGAACGCTGGGATCGCCATTCTCGTAGTAGACTGCAGCCTTCATGGTGTCGCACTCCCTGGGATGAGGTTCTTCCAGCCTCGGAAGACGTACATGCCGTGGCGCGACGGGAAAGAAAAGACGGCGAGGACCGAATGGAACTGGCGAAACCGCGCGTGGACATCGGCCTGGCCACCGACAACCTCGAAGCCATGCTGGCCTTCTGGCAAGTCGAGGTCGGCCTTCCCTTTGACCATCTGCTCAAAATCAGGCGCGGCCAGAACCAGCACCGGCACGACGTCAACGGCTCGGTGTTGAAAATCAACAACAATATCGAGACGGCGCAACCGGCCACCCCCCCGAGCGGCTATCGCGAGCTGATCATCGCCCGACCGGGCATCGCTGAGCCCCGCCCGCTCGCCGATCCCGACGGCAATCGCGTGACCCTTGTGCCGCCCGGCCTGGGCGGCGTGACCCAGGTCGGCATTCGTCTCGAAGTGCGCGATATCGAGACCCACAGAGCCTTCTACCGGGACGCTCTGGGTTTCCAAGAGGAGCCCTATGCCGGCGGCGCGGCATTCCGCGCGGGAGAGACTCTGATCCTGTTGGAGCCATCGGCAGACGCGCCTTCGGACGCCCAGATGCCTGGAACAGGCTGGCGCTACATCACCTTTCAGGTCTTCAACGCCGACGAAGCCCACGCGAGGGTTCTGGCGGCCGGTGGCAGGGAGGCGATGCCGCCGACGACCCTGGGCACGACCGCGCGGATTTCGATGGTTCGCGACCCGGACGGCAACTGGATCGAACTCTCGCAACGCGCCTCGATCGTCGGATCGCTGTCCTGACACCCTCGCTGGCTGTCAGGCTGCGCGGACCCGGCCCTGGGGGCGCACGCGCAGCCGCAGCCCGAGGATTACGCTGCCAGCCGTGATGGCGGCGGCGATCAG
>CAIQDO010000647.1 GCA_903870555.1 uncultured Caulobacteraceae bacterium | reverse complement strand
GGATAGCGCCACAGAAAGCAAACCGCCCTCCTTCGTCCTACGGACTACGAAGGGCTTGCCCTCCGAAGCTCGGAGAGCGCAGGAGGGTAAGGGTGAAAGGGTGGGGTAAGAGCCCACCGCGGACCGGGTGACCGGGACGGCATGGCAAGCCCCGCCTGGAGCAAGACCGAATAGGGACGTCGCGCCGGCCGCAAGGCCGGCAGGCCTCGCCGGCCCAGGCGTCCGGGTAGGTCGCGAGAACCGTCCGGCGACGGACGGTCCAGAGGAATGGCCGCCGCGTCTCCGCGTGATCGGGGGCGGCACAGAACCCGGCTTACAGGCCATCTGATCCATCGCCTCCCAGGAGGCGCGCACCGGTTGTTAACAGTTGTTGTCCACAATGCCCGTTCAGGCCTCTTCGAAAAGCCGAGTTTGTTCTGTGTATGTTCTGTTTGTAGCCCTGTACTGCCCAGAAGGTCCCAAATGAACTGTTAATTCTGCCCTTAAGTGGCAGTCAGAGGCATTGAGAGGCACTCATTCCCATGCTACCACCATCCATGCCAGGGGTCCGCCCTGGCCTGGACGGGACGTGCTGTCGTGTTTCTGGGGACCATCGAAAGGCAGCTCGACAGCAAGCGCCGCATCGTCCTGCCCGCTGAGTTCCGCGCGTCGGTCGGGCCCCTCGAAGGGTTGTTCTGTTTCTCCGGCTTCGAATTCGACTGCCTTGAGGGCGGCGGCCCGGACCTGCTCAAGCGCTACGACACCCTGATCGACGAACTGCCCTTCGGCGACCCGCTTCGGACCGCTCTGGAAACCAATGTTCGCGGCGGCTTCGCGCGCCTGAGCTGGGACCCCGCCGGACGGGTCACCCTCCCCGAGCCGCTGTGTGATCAATTCGGCCTGACCGACTGGGTTTCGGTGGTGGGGTTGGGCGAACGCTTCCAGATCTGGTCGAAGGCGGCCTACGCCGCCCATCGCGAAGGCCAGCGTTTGGCGGCCCGCGATGGCCTCGCGGCCCTTCGCCTCTCGCAGCGCGGCGCACGCCTGGCGGCGAACTCATGACCGACGCCCCGCACATTCCGGTCCTGCTTGGCGAGGTCCTGACAGCCCTGCGTCCTGGTCCAGGTCAGGTGATCGTCGATGGCACGTTCGGAGCTGGCGGCTACAGTCGGGCCTTCCTCGCGGCCGGTGCGTCGGTCATTGCCTTCGACCGCGACCCGACCACCGCCCGCTTCGCTCCGACGCCCACGGAAGGCGCGATGTTCCGTCTGATCCATGCGCCGTTCTCGCGCATGAACGACTTCATCGAGGCCGGTCAGGTGGATGGCGTCGCCTTGGACCTGGGGCTCAGTTCGATGCAACTCGACGAGGCTGACCGCGGGTTCTCGTTCATGCGCGACGGGCCGCTGGATATGAGAATGTCGCTCGAAGGGCTGAGCGCCGCCGACCTGGTCAATGAGGCCGACCCGGGCGAACTGGTGCGGATATTCCGGCTCTATGGAGAGGAAAACCAGGCGAGGCGCGTGGTTTCGGCCTTGATTCGACGACGGGAGGCCGCGCCGTTCAGGCGGACTCTCGATCTGGCCGACGTTGTCGAGAAGGCTCTCGGGGGCCGTCGTGGAGCCAAGACGCACCCCGCCACCCGAGTGTTCCAGGCGTTGCGCATCGCGGTCAATGCCGAACTTTCCGAACTCGAGGCGGGTCTGGCCGGGGCGGAACGCAATCTGGCGCCGGGCGGCCGGCTTGCCGTGGTGACGTTTCACTCGCTGGAGGATCGCATCGTGAAGCTCTTCCTCAACGACCGGGCCGGCCGGAAGGGCGAGGGATCACGTCACGCCCCGCCGCGCGACCAGGGCCCGCCGCCGAGTTTCAGCCTGTTGCACAATGGGGCGATGGCCGCTTCGGAGGCCGAGACCGCCGCCAACCCAAGGGCTCGGTCGGCCAAGCTGCGCGCGGCCATACGCACCGACGCGCCCGTGTGGAGGATGGCGGCATGAGGATGTCCGCCGTGCTCGGCGCACGCATTCGCGGCTTCCGGGTGGTCAATGTGTTCGGCTTCGCCCTGCTGATCGTCCTCGCTGTCGGCGGTTACGCCTTCAAGGCGATCGCCAGCGATCAGGACGCCAGGGTGCAGGTTCTGGACGACCAGATTGGTCAGGAGCAGAAACGCATCCGGATGCTGAAGCTCGAAATCGCGGAGCTTGGCGCGGAGCCCCGGGTCAAGGCTCGGGCCGTTGAGCTTCTGCGACTCGGACCGATGGACCCGCGCCACGACATCAGCGCCGACGCGCTGCCGGCCATCGTCGCCGCGGAGCGAGCCGCGCAGCCGCAGCAGCCGCCAGCCGTCGCGCAACTCCGAGAGGGCCGCCAGTGACGACCGCCGACCGCTATCTCGACGACCCCCGGCCAGGCCCGGCGACGCTTTGGCCGTGGCTGCGGAGGGGTGTCCACGCGATTGTCGACTCGCTTGGCCGAGGCCTGGTCGACGCCCGGAACGAGGACGATGCGCGCCGTCGGATCGTGTTTGCCATGGCGGTGTTCTCCGCCGCCTTCCTGTTTCTGGCCTACGGCGCCTCCCGCGCCGCCCTGTTTCCCCAGACCGACAAACGCCACGCCGCGCCTGCGGCTTTGAGGGCCGACCGCG
>CAIQDO010000646.1 GCA_903870555.1 uncultured Caulobacteraceae bacterium | reverse complement strand
CTGGAGGTCAGCTACCGCCTGCCCGTGCCGGCCAACGCCTACGTCCAGGGCGCCAAGGTCAGCGTCAACGTCACCAATCTTGGCGACATCAAGGGCGCCTCCACCGTTGTTGTGGGCGCGGCGTCGGGAACCTACAACTTCTACCCGATCCCGCCGCGCATGGTGTTCGTCACCCTCGCCGCCGACTTCTGACGACAGGCGTCTTTGGTCTTTGGTCTTTCGTCTTTCGTCCCTCTCCTCCTCCTGAACGGAGGATGAGAGGCTTTCACCTCCCGGCGAAAATCTCGGCCAGCAGCCGCCCCTCGGTGGCGCGGGTCGAGCCGGCGCGCCAGGCGACGACGATCTCGCGACTGGCCAATTCCGGGTTCAGCGGCCGGACCTCCACCTGGGCGGCCCTGGCCAGACCGGCGTCCACGGCCATCGACGGCAGCAGGGTGACGCCGAGGCCCGAGCCGACCATCTGCACCAGGGTGGCCAGGGAGGTGGCGGCGAAGCCCTCCTCGTGGGTCGATTTCTGGGGTCCCAGGCCGCAGGCCGAGAGGGCATGGTCGCGCAGGCAGTGGCCGTCTTCGAGCAGGATCAAGGTCTCGCCCTCCAGATTGGCCGCCGAGACAGCGGCATGGCCGCACAGGTCATGGCCCGCCGGAAACGCGGCGAGCAGTTCGTCGTCGGCCACATGGACCCACTCAAGGCCGGACATGTCGTAGGGCAGGGCGATCAACACGATATCCAGCACACCGGCCTTCAGATCGGCGATCAGCCTCTGGGTCATCTCCTCGCGCAGGAACAGCCGCAGCCGGGGAAAGCGGATGCGCAGGACCGGCAGGGCCGAGGGCAGCAGGAACGGCGCGATCGTGGGGATCACCCCCAGTCGCAGCCGGCCTTCCAGGGGTTGGCCGGCGCTGCGGCAGGCCTGAACCAGATCCTCCGCCTGGGCCAGAATCGTCCCCGCCCTGGCGACCGCCTCGGCCCCGGCGGCGGTGAGGATGACCCCGGAGCGGTTGCGGTCGACCATCGGCGCCCCGAGGATCTTCTCCAGCTCCTGAACCCCGGCCGACAGGGTCGGCTGGGTGACGTGGGCGGCCTCGGCGGCGCGGCTGAACGAGCCGTGCTGGGCGAGAAGCTTGAGGTACTGAAGTTGCCGAAGGGTCGGGAGCATCGCCATGGCCAATGGATTAGACGATCACAAGTCTATTTTCCATTGAAAAAATCTTTGTCTCGGCGTCAGGCGGCGTCAAACACCAGCGGCTCTCCCCAGAACCTGGCCACCAGGCCGTTCTGCGCCCCGGGGGCGCCGGTGGTGACGAACCGTCGGCCGCCGCCTTCGCCCGGGCGATACTCGCGATGACGTTCGAGGTAGAGGGCGATAGCGTCGGCGGTGGCCGCCGGCTGGTGGATCAGCGGCGTGCCGGGCGGCAGGGCGTCGCGGAACAGGCCGGCGATGATCTCATAGTGGGTGCAGCCGAGAATCGCCCGGTCCGGCGCCCGGCCGATGCGGCGGCTGAGCGCGGACACGTGGGCGGTCACCGCCGCCCGCAGCTCGGCCTCGGGCGCGTCGGTCTCGATCAGCCGGGCGAGATCCGGGCAGGCCTCGGAAAACACCGCCACGTCCTGCCGGCGCTTGTCGATCTCGATCTCATAGACCCGGCTGCGGGTGGTGGCGGGGGTGGAGAAGATGCCCAGCACGTCGAGCTTCTCGACCTTGTCGCCGCGCAGATCGGCCTCGTGCTCCCAGGGCAGGCCGGTGGCCGCCTCGATGGTCGGCACGATGATGCCCAGCACATTGACCGGCCGGCCGAGCACCCGGCGGTAGCCCGGAAGCCATGTCTGCTGCAGGCGGCGCAGGGCCACCGAGGCGGCGGTGTTGCAGGCCAGGATCACCAGATCGCAACCGGCGTCGAACAGGCGCTCGCAGCCGGCGCGGGTCAGGTCGACGATCTCCTCGCCGGGCCGGCCGCCATAGGGCGTGTTGGCCTGATCGGCCAGATAGACGAAGTCCGCCGTCGGCAGACGCGCCACCAGGGCATGGTGGACGCTCAAGCCCCCAATGCCGGAATCGAATACGCCTATGGCCATGGCGCCCTTTACCCATCCGCCCGCCGCCCGTCCATGCGCCGCGCGTAGAACACCGTGACCGGGCGTCGGATTGGCCCTAGAGTTGGGTCAAAATCGCAATCTGGACCCCAAAAATGGACCGACGCACCTTCCTGGCGACCTCCACGGCCGCCGCCGCCCTGATCGGAGCCGCACCCATGAGCCAGGCCGCCGCCACGACCCTGCCGCTGCTGTCGCCCTGGACCGGGCCGCACAACGGCGCCCCGGCCTTCGACAAGGTCGCCGTCGCCGACTTCAAGCCCGCCCTGCTGGCGGCCATGGAGGAGAACCGCGCCGAGATCGCCGCCATCGCCGCCAACCCGGCCCCGGCCACCTTCGCCAACACCATCGCCGCCCTGGAGAAGGGCGGACGCCCCTTGAACCGCGTCGGCGCCCTGTTCGGCGTGTGGACATCGACCCTGAACGACAAGCCGATGCAGGCGGTCGAACAGGAGATGGCGCCGATCCTGGCCGCGTTCCAGGACGAGGTGGTGCAGAACGCCGCCCTGTTCACGCGGGTCAAGGCGGTGCACGACGGCTTGGCCTCCAGCGGACTCGACGCACAGCAGAAGCGCCTGACCGAGGTGGTCTATCGTCAGTTCGCCCGTCAGGGGGCCGCGCTCGGCCCAGCCGACAAGACCCGGCTGGCCGCCATCAACCAACGGCTTGCCACTCTCTCGACCACCTTCAGCCAGAACGAACTGGCCGACGAGGAAGGCTACACCCTGACCCTCACCGGCCCGGCGGATCTCGCGGGCCTGCCGGCTTCGTTCGTCGCCGGGGCGGCCGGCGCCGCCAAGGCCAAGGGGCTGGACGGACAGTGGCTGATCACCAACACCCGCTCCTCGATGGAGCCATTCCTGACCTATTCCACCCGCCGTGACCTGCGCGAAAAAGGCTTCCGGATGTGGACGATGCGCGGCGACAACGGCGGCGCCCACGACAACAACGCCATCATCACCGAGATCCTGGCGCTACGGGCGGAGAAGGCGAAGCTGCTGGGCTTCCCGACCTTCGCCCATTGGATCACCGATGATCAGATGGCCAAGACGCCGGACGCGGCGATGGATCTGATGCTGAAGGTGTGGGCGCCGGCCAAGGCGCGGGTGGCCCAGGAAGTCGCCGACATGCAGGCCCTGGCTGACGTCGAGGCCCCCGGCACGAAGATCGAGGCCTGGGACTACCGCTACTATTCGGAGAAGGTGCGCAAGGCGAAGTACGATCTCGATGAGAACGAGATCAAGCCCTATCTGCAGCTGGAGAAGCTGCGCGAGGGGATGTTCTGGGCCGCCGGCCAGCTTTACGGCTTCGAGTTCGTGCCGGTCTCCGACCTGCCCGTGGCCCAGCCCGACATCCGGGTGTTCGAGGTGCGCCGCGACGGGGTTCAGATCGGCCTTTGGTACTTCGACCCCTACGCCCGGCCGGGCAAGAGCTCCGGCGCCTGGATGAGCGAGTACCGCGCCCAGGAACGTTTCGCCGGCGAGGTGACGCCGATCGTTTCCAACAACGCCAACTTCGTCAAGGCCGCCCCTGGCCAACCGATCCTGGTGTCGTGGGACGACGCGGTGACGATGTTCCACGAGTTCGGCCACGCCCTGCACGGGCTCAATTCCAACGTCTCCTACCCCACCCTGGCCGGCACCAACGTCGCCCGCGATTTCGTCGAATTCCCCAGCCAGCTCAATGAGCACTGGCTGCCGACGCATGAGGTGCTGAGCCGCTTCGCCCTGCACTACAAGACGGGCGAGGCGATGCCGGACGCCCTGGTGGCCAAGATCAAGAAGGCCCACACCTTCAACAAGGGCTTCGACACGGTCGAATACCTGGCCTCGGCCATCGTCGATATGAAGGCCCACCTGGCCGGGTCGACGCCGATCGAGCCGCGGGCCTTCGAGGCGGAAACGCTCAAGGCGATCGGCATGCCCCGCGAGATCGTCATGCGCCACCGAATGCCGCAGTTCGGGCATATCTTCGCGGGCGAGGGCTATGCCGCCGGCTACTACGACTACATCTGGGCCGACACCCTCACCGCCGACGCCGCTGAGGCCTTCGCCGAGGCCCCGGGCGGCTTCTACGACAAGGCCACGGCCAAGCGGCTGCACGACTGCATCATGAGCGTCGGCAACACCATCGAGGCCGGCGAGGCGTTCCGCCGCTTCCGCGGCCGCGACGTGTCGATCGACGCCCTGATGCGCGACCGGGGCTTCCCGGCGCCCGCCAAGGCCTGAAGCTCACCGCGAGGCGCGCGCGTCCATGCGGGTCGCCATCATCGGCTCCTCCGGCTCGGGCAAATCGACCCTGGGACGGCGGCTGGCGGCGCGGCTGGGCGCGCCGTCGGTAGAGCTGGACGCCCTCAATTGGGAGGCGAACTGGCGGGACCTCTCCCGAAAGGATCCCGACGAATTCGTGCGCCGCGTGAAGGCGGCCGTCGCCGGCGACGCCTGGGTCACGGACGGCAATTACACCGTGGCCCGACCCTTGATCCTGGCGCGCGCCACCGATCTGATCTGGCTAGACTATGACCGCCCGCTGATCATGACCCGGGTGATCCGCCGCTCCGTCACCCGCGCCCTCTCGCGCGACGAACTGTGGCCCGGCACGGGCAACACGGAGACCTGGCGCCGCTGGCTGGACAAGGACCATCCGATCCGCTGGGCCTGGGACACCTTTCACCGACGCCGCGTCCAATATTCCGAGCTGTTCGCCGACCCCCGCCTGGCCCACATCCGCAAGCACTGGTTGGGCCGCCCGGCCGAGGCCGACG
>CAIQDO010000645.1 GCA_903870555.1 uncultured Caulobacteraceae bacterium | reverse complement strand
CTCGGCTTATTCGCGTCCTTCTATCCGGACGCAGCGGCCCCCGCAGACCTGATCGAAAGGTTCGGGATCGGGGAGAAGGCAGACGAGCCCTTCGACTCGCTCTCGGCCGGCCAGCGCCAGCGCCTGTTCCTGGCGATCGCCGCAAAACCGACCGCCAGGACGGTCAAGGCCGACGACCTGCTGATCGTCGACGTCGGCGAGGCCCGCAAGCAGGTCGACCGGGGCATGCGCGACCTGGAGGCGGCCGAAGCCGTCGTCAAAAAGGACAAGGCCACGCTTGGCGGGGAGCCAGTGTTCGAGGGTACTCGTATCCCCGTTTACGGCATCGCGGCGATGCTGGACGCCGGCGCTACGACGGAGGAGCTGCTTTCGGGCTACCCCAAGCTCACCGTGCGGATGCTTGAGCTCGCCCGCATCTGGGCGGCGGCGCATCCTCGGCGTGGGCGGCCGAAGTCGCTGAGCGAACTGGGCCTGACGAAGAAGAGCTCGCGAAGGGTCGTCCGCAAAGGCGACCCTCTGGCTGGTCAGAGCAAGGCGACGGCGGCGGAGTGAACTTCCTGATCGACGAATGTCTGCACACCTCCCTGGTGGACGTAGCGGTGGAGCGTGGCCATGACGCCACGCACGTCAACTACCGCGGCCTCAGCGGTGTGCAGGACTGGAATCTGATGGCGCCTATTCGCGAGGGCGGGTTCACCTTCGTCACCAACAACGCCAAGGACTTCCGGCGTCTCTACGCCCGGGAGGATATTCACGCCGGCCTGGTGATCCTGATCCCGCACGTGCCGCCCAGCGAGCAGCGCGAACTGTTCGACGCCGCCCTGGACGACTTGGCGGCGCAGCCGGGTCTGATCAACGAGGCGCTCGAGGTCGGCATGGTCGAGGGAGATATTCAGATCATGCGCTACGAACTTCCAGGCGTGGCCGTTGATGCCAGCGGACAGCCTTGAGCTCATCCGCCTCGATAAGGCTCGCCGTCATCCCCGGCCGCGCTGTCCAGTGTCTCGGGAAACGGTACTGCCGCCTTCTCAATTCGGCGCCTGCGGACTCTTGCGCTCTCCCAAAGTCCGACACTCGGGTTATACCAAGACGGCGGGCGCGAATGGCGCGGGCATTCAGCTGCTCGGCGCCAGGCATGACGGATCGGGGCGGGGACCATGGCGTTGGCGGCCTTCAGAGAACGTGTCCTTCTCGAGCTACTCCCGCAGTATTGCGATGACCCCAGCCGCGGCTGGGGGGGGCCGGCGGATTCAAGCCGGACTGGTCCAAGGTCACCGAACAGGATGCGAAAAACTTCCTGCTCGGGTTGGACGCTAAATTGGTCGAGCACGTCGGGCGCGGCCAATATCTCGCACCGCGCAGCGCCGCGAAGGAGCAATTTTTCTGGGAAGGCCAGAGGAACGTCGCGCCTCGGCCCATTTCACTCTGGCTCGAACCGATCATCACTGTCGCAGGCCTGGCGAGGCTACACTTCGAATTCGGCTGGCCCAAACACCTCATCGGCGCCCAGTCGAAAGACTGGGCATTCGATATCGCAACCTATCAGCAGTTGGACTCGGCCAACGAGTTCGTGGCCTGCGAGGTGAAGAAGACGGCCTCGGAACTTGAGGGATTGGTGAGGACGATGCGGCAATTGGCCACCGACGATGTGCGGTCCGAGACGTCGATGTCGAAAGGCCAGATCAACGCCTATCGAAAGCTGAACGCGCTACGGACCCGGCGCGCGCCTTTTTTTTGGGCGCTCGGTCCGGGCGGCGCCGGATACGTCTTCCGGATGTCCTACGGTGAGGACGGTGTGGTGATGTTCTCCGCAGCTTGCGAGGACGACTTACGGTATGGAGATGACCGCGCCGCGGACGCCGGTTGACAAGGTCGGTTGATTTCGGAAATCCCGAGCCTAACGGAAGTCGCCGGAAGGCCAATTGGGCGAGGGAACGGCCGCAACAATGCAAGCTCTAAAAAATAACGAGAAATTGGCGCACCCGACAGGATTCGAACCTGTGACCTCTGCCTTCGGAGGGCAGCGCTCTATCCAGCTGAGCTACGGGTGCCGGTCGGCGCGATCGGGCCGGAGGCGGTGTTTAGCGGAAAACAGGGGGGGAGCGCAAACGCGCTGTTCGCCGTCGGATAGGACGACCCTCAGGCGGCCTTGGCCGGGTCGGAGGTCAGGGAGACGAACACGTCCTCCAGGTCCGGGTCCTCGGTGCGCAGATCCTTGATCGTCACCCCGGCGGCGCGCACCGCGCTGAGCACCTGCTCGACGCCGGCCTGGCCGGTCTTGAAGGTCACGACCAAGTCGCCGTTCGCCCGCAGCGCCGATTCGAACGGGGCCAGGTCCGGCGCGGTGAACAGCGGCGCATCGGGCGTCACCACCACGGACCGGCTGTCGAGGCGGCGCAGCAGGCTCTGGGTGCTCTCGCAGGCCACCACCTCGCCGCGGTTGACGATGGCGATGGTGTCGCACAGGGCCTCGGCCTCCTCGAGGTAGTGGGTGGTCAGCACCACCGTCACGCCCTGGCGGTTGAGCGCCTCGACATAGCTCCACAGCTGCCGGCGTAGTTCGACGTCCACCCCGGCGGTGGGCTCGTCCAGCACCAGCACCGGCGGATTGTGCACCATCGCCTTGGCCACCATCAGCCGCCGCTTCATGCCGCCCGACAGCTGGCGCACATAGGCGTCGGCCTTGTCGGTCAGGCCCATGGCCGCCAGCAGCTCGTCGGTGCGGCGCTCCGTCTTGGGCACGCCATACAGGCCGGCCTGAACCTCCATCGATTCCCGGGGGGTGAAGAACACGTCGCCGGCGATCTCCTGGGGCACGACGCCGATGGCGGCGCTGGCGTCGCGGCGGCGCTCGTCGATGTCGCGGCCCCAGATGCTCACAGAGCCCGACGTCTTGCGGGTCATGCCGGCCAGGATGTTGATGAAGGTGGATTTGCCGGCGCCGTTGGGTCCCAGCAGGCCGAAGATCGAACCCCGCGGGATCGCCAGGTCGACGCCCTTGAGCGCCCGCATCTCGGGGGTGGTCTTGGTGGCGGCGTAGGTCTTGACCAGGCCGCGGGCCTCGATGGCGTTGTCGGGGAGGGTGTTGGCGGGCGTGTTCATGCTGTTCCGATCGCCGCGCCGATTGACGATGCGGTCCCTGCCGCACTACCTAGCCGGGCCGGCGGCGATCGCCAAGTCCGAGCCGGCGCGTCAGGAAAGGTCCGTCCGTGTCCAACCCCGATCCCTCGGCTCCGGAGATCATCACCGTCCATTCGCACCGGGTCTCGTGCGATGGCGTCGGCGGCGCGCTCGGCCATCCCCGGGTGTGGATGGAGCTGGGCGAGGCCGGCTTCGTCGAATGCGGCTACTGCGACCGCCGCTTCGTCCTGGCCAAGGACCACAATGTCGGCGAGGACGAAAGGCTGGCGCCGGGCGTCTATGAAGGCGCCGGCGGCCACTAAGGCCCTCGCTTCGACTACCGCTTCGCCGCCAGGTTGAAGCGGATCGGGATATTGACCACCGCCCCGTCCACCGGCCCGCCGTCGGCGGTCCAGGGGTTCATTTTCATCAGCGAGGTCAGGCGCACCGCCGCCTCCGAGAAGCCGAGGCCTTCCGGATCGGCCTCCAATGGCGCGCATCCGGTCAGGGCGCCGTCGGGCGCCACCACGCAGCGGGCCACGCCCCGGCCGCTGGTCAGCCCCTTGGCCGCCGCTTCCGG
>CAIQDO010000644.1 GCA_903870555.1 uncultured Caulobacteraceae bacterium | reverse complement strand
TTCTCGCTGGGGATGCCGTGGCAGACCACATGGTTGGGCGAGATGCACAGGGTGTGGGAATAGCCGCGATAATAGAGGCAGGCGGGCAGGGCGCCGTTGTCGAGGGTGAACTCCCGCGCCAGGCGGTCGAGCTCGGCGGTGGAGACGCCCGGCTTCACATAGGGGGTGAGCATGTCCAGGCATTCGGCGGCGATCCGGCCGGCGACGCGCATGCCTTCGAAGCCCTCGGGGCCATGAAGCTTGATGCCGCCTGGGCGGGTTTCCGGCGCCAGCAGATCCTCGGCGATGGACATCGGGGTGGTCTTTCTCAGGTCGGTCGCCGCCGCGCGGTGCGGAGGTCGTAGGGGCCTATGTCGCAATCATAGCACGGAAGTTCAACACGTGGATCGGAGGCGGCGGTACCTGCGGCAGCGTGGAGCGCGTCGGGATCTTGCCGTTTGAAAAGGATGGCATGGCTGGGCGACCCAATCATGCAAACACAGCCCGGCTGTGAGGTCATAAGCGCGAACCTATTTCAGCCATCACATCGAATCGTCGAGCTCGGTCATCGTGGGAGAGCAGCGGGCGTCCTTGCATCGAGAATACAAACTGATCGCCTGGTCGGTTCGCCGCGTGTGTCGAAACTTGGTGGGCGGATCCAGGCAGATGCTGAGGTCACGCCGGAGCTTACCGACTGGGACGTAACACGCGATCCATGACGTTTCAGCCGTCTTTCGTTGCCTATCCGACAAACGATTGCCGGTTTATAGTCAAGTTAAGGGTGGGGCCAATCACGTGATCGACGAGCTTGGAATGCCGACAAAAATTTCATTTTGGCGAGGTTTGTCAGGGGTTCTCCTGGCAATTTTGTTCTATCTGATTGGCGGCCTCATAGTCGGTGCGATTTCGTCATTCCCTGTCGTCCTCACTGGCCTCCAGGACAACCTCATCGGCAAAACCGTTCAGTCAGTTGTTGTCCCCGTCGCTGGAATGTGGTTTTCGCGCAGTGCGACAGACTGGACAATCAAGCAGTATTCCGGCCGCGCCGTGTTCGTCGTGTTCCTGTCGCTGACGTTGATCATAGCCACGGCATTCGCGTTGCGTCTGCCTTTCGATGCCAAGATTGCGATAGACTATCTTCAGTTAGTCGTAATCTGCGGTGCGGCATACTTTTGGTACTGGCGACGCGAATCGGAGACACCAGAGACCATCGCGTCCCGGGTCGAAACTGGCAAAGCAGCCGCGTCAACCATACTCGGCTGTTTGCCTATGATTCTGTTTCTCGTTTTTGGCCTGATTCAATATACCGCGATCTCCGCCCAGGTCCAGTCATTCACCCACCTGAACGGTTGGGTAAGCAGTGGGCTCGCGTGGTTGCTGACCTATTTCCCCCTTGTCGGCAGCATCGTGGGCTTTTTCGGGGCCAAGGACGTGTGGGGCTGGCAGTGGTGGCAGGCCGCCCTTCTCTACTTTGGAGTGCCCGTCGGGTTCTTCGTCCTCTTCGCCGTTGGGAGCGCGGCGAACGCGATAGTGCAGCGCACGCTGCGACCAACGTCTTCGAGAGACAGCGCGCGATGACAGCGCCGAAAGAGCGACCCGGCAGATTGACGGTCTTGCTGGTCTGTGCGGTGGCAGCATTGATGCTCGTTGTAGGTGTAGCCCTGAGGTTCCCCTATGGTTACTACACATTGCTTCGTCTGGTCGTCGCGCTGAGCGCGGGGTTTATGGCCTGGAAGTCGATGTCAGCGAACAATTTATTTTTTCGCGTCGTTGGTCTGTTGTTCGGCTTTGTATGCTTGCTATATAATCCGATTTTAATTGTTCATTTATCACGCTCGGAATGGGGTCCGGTCAACGTTTTGACGGCAGTATTGTTCGTGCTAGGGGTATTCGTTAAGTACCCTGTCGCCACGAACGTGGTGTGAGGGCACACTTTTTCCGCATTTCCGCCGCCGAAAATTATCCTTCTACGTTCACTCTACGTCTGCCGGCAATTTTTGGCGGAAGCCAGGTCATTTTGCGGGAAATTGCTACGTCCCGAATGTCGATATCGCAACCGTACACCAGCACCTCGACGCCAGCTTCGGCCGCACGATCCAGACCCTCCGCGAACGCTGGATCAACATCGCGGCAGGCGGCGAACGAGTCGCAGTCGGTGCGCTGAACGATGAACAGAACGACCGCCCGGTCTCCACCCGCGACCATGACCTCCAACTCGCCGAGATGCTTCAACGACCGCGCGGCGACGCAGTCGGGGAACTCCGCCAGCCTCGGGGTGCGCATGAGATGACAGTTCTTCACCTCCAGCCAGCAGCGCGGACGGTCCGGGTGCTCCAGCACGAAATCCACCCGGCTGGCCGCGCCCATCTTCACCTCACGGCGGTGAACGGCGTAGCCGGCGAGTTCAGGGATCGCGTCCTCCGCCAGGGCCTCGGCCACAAGGCGGTTGGGATGCAAGGTGTTGATCCCCACCAGCCCGCCGTCGGCTTCGATCAGCTCCAGCGTCCACGCCAGCTTGCGCTTCGCGCCGTCGGCGGGCGACACCCATGCGCCGAAGCCGGGCGTGTTCAGCCCCAGCATCGC
>CAIQDO010000643.1 GCA_903870555.1 uncultured Caulobacteraceae bacterium | reverse complement strand
GGCCCTAGCCGGCTTCGGCCGCGGCGATGGCGTCGGCGACGGCCACCAGCGTCAGGGCCTGGTCCCGATGCAGCAGTTCGGCCAGCTTTCCTTCCACCCGCAGGGCGCCCTTGGCGGCGTTCTCCGGGGCGGCGAAGGCCGCGATCACGGCGCGGGACCAGGCCACGTCGGCCGGCGCCGGGCTGAAGGCGGCATTGGTGATGGCCAGATGGGTCGGGTGGATCAGGCTCTTGCCGTCGAAGCCGAAGTCGACCCCCTGCCGGCACACCGTCTCCAGGGCGACGAGGTCGTCGATCTCATTGTGCACCCCGTCCAGCACGCTCAGGCCGTGGGCGCGGGCGGCGGTTACCGTCAGGGCCATGGCGGCGTGGAAGGGCGTTCGCTCCGGCGTCTGACGCGCCCTCATCTCCTTGGCCAGGTCGTTGGTCCCCATGCACAGGGCGGTCAGTCGCGACGGCGTCCCGGCTATGGCGTCGAGAGCGAAGATGGCCCGGGTGGTCTCGATCATCGCCCAAAGCCGGGTGGCGGCGGGGGCGCCGGCCAGGGCGCGGTCATAGGCCAGGATGTCTGCGGCGCTCTCCACCTTCGGGACCAGCACCCCGTCCGGCCCGGCCTCGGCGGCGGCGGCCAGGTCGGCCTCGCCCCAGGGCGTCGACAGGGCGTTGACCCGGATCACCACCTCGCGCCGGCCGAACCCCCCGTCCTTGACCGCCGCCACCGCGGCGGCGCGGGCGGCGTCCTTGGCGTCGGGCAGCACCGCGTCCTCCAGGTCGAGGATCACCACGTCGCAGGGCAGGCTCCTGGCCTTCTCCACCGCCCGTGGATTGGAGGCGGGCATGTAGAGGGCGGTGCGGCGGGGCCTGGCGGGGGCGGACATGAGCGAAGGTCTCCGTGACGACAGCGCCCTTAAGTCATAAGGTCGGAGCCATGACCATCCGATACGACAAGACCGCGCGCAACGTCCTGGGCGGCGAGCTCGAGCCCTGCAACCTCGACCCCGTGACCGGCTTCTACCGCAACGGCTGCTGCGAGACCGGACCCGAGGACGTCGGCCAGCACACCGTCTGCGCGGTGATGACCCAGGCCTTCCTGACCTTCTCGATGTCGGTGGGCAACGACCTGTCGACGCCCCGGCCGGAGTTCGACTTTCCCGGCCTCAAACCCGGAGACCGCTGGTGCCTGTGCGCGCCCCGGTGGAAAGAGGCCCTCGACGCCGGCGTCGCCCCGCTGGTGGTGCTGGCCGCCACCCACGAGGAGATGCTGGCGATCAGCCCGCTGGGGGTGCTGAAGGACCACGCGGCGACGAGTCGATAGCAGGGAGGAAGCAGCATGGGGCGTTGGTCGTCGAGAGGTCTCGTCGCGATCGCTGCGTTTGTGGCCGCAGGGCCGGCCGCGCCCGAGGCGAGGCCCGTCAGGATATGGGCTCGGCCGCAGACTGCCGTAGCCGTCACCGAAGCTGATTTCGCTGCCTGCGTGACGGCGTCCAAGACGGTCCAGGTTCCGGTGGCCGTCGCCGGGGACTATGGCGCGTCGCAGGGCCTCGGCGGGGTCGTGGGCACGCTGATCGCCGAGGCGATCGTCTCTGCGGTGGAGCAACCCGTGGCCGAGCGACGCTACACTGCCCGCTGCATGCGCACGCGCCACTATGTCGGCGTGCCGCTCACCGCCGAGGAAAGCGCTCGCTACCGGGCGCTGAAGACGCCGGAGCAGGCCATCGCCTGGCGCGCGAATGTCTATGCCGCCGAGGGCTTTGCCGACCGGCTCTCGGCGGCCGGCGTGCGGAGATTTCCCCTCGCTCCAGAGGCCGAGGCCGCGCCCCTGACCTTGGCCGGCGTCCGCTTCGACCCCGCCGCGCTCAAGCCTTCGGATGGCGTCCAGACGGAGGGATCGGTCCTGTTGGGCGGCCCGATCGGCCATCGTCTGACAGGTCGGCTCGGCGAGGCGCGAGACTTTGCCTGGAGCCCGCTCAAGATCCATCTCGACGCCGGCACGGTCGTCCACCAGCAGCTCATCGATGGCGACGACGGCGACGTGACCGCCTGGTGCGGGCCAGGGCATATCGTCTCCGCTCTCGGGGTCCGCCGATCACCGATGGTCTGCGTGCGCGGCGCCGACGACGGCTATCGGGCCTATGAGGCCGTCGGTCGCCCGTGGCTCGCCGCCGGCTCGACGCTGGCCAACGACCCGACGTTCCTCGGCTTCAAGACAACGGCGACGACGATGCCCATCGAACCCAGCGGGGAAGACCTCGTCGGCGGGATGGATTTCGCCTTGAAACTCACCAAGCTGGGCAAGACCAGCGTGACCCTGGACGCGGTGGCGATGCGCGACGGCCAGTCGGTGACCTTCTGGTCGGGCGAACTGCCGATCGATCCGTCTGGCAAGGTGTCCGTGCCGTTCTGGAGCCACCGCCTGATCCTCACGCGCCTGCCCGACGGCAAGGCGCTGACCGTGACGTTCACCGCCGACGGCGACGGCAACCCACTCGGCGGCGGCGGATAAACTCACCTCAGCCGGTAGTCGCGCTCCAGGTGATAGACCGAACCCTCGTCGGTGCGCCAGCTGGTGTACAGCCCGAAGCGGACCACCGGAAACGGCGCCGTGCGCAGTCGGTTGAAGGTCTGGATCCACGCCGCCACGTCCGCCGACTCGGGGTTCCGCAGATAGGCGAGGGTGACGTGCGGCTTGTAGGCGCGCGTGTCCGCCTTCAGTCCGGCCCGGCGCGCCGCGGTCTCGCAGCGGGCCGCCAGCCGCGTCAGGGCGGGGTTCGCTTCGACCCCGGCCCAGATGGCGTGCAGGTCGCGGCCCTCCCCGAACGCGCCGACACCCGCCAGGGCGATGTCGAAGGGCTCGATCGCGATCCGGCCGAGTTCGACGTCCAGATCGTCGGCCAGCGCCTCGTCGACGTCGCCCAAGAACCGCAGGGTGACGTGCAGGTTCTCGCGCGGGCTCCACCGCGCCCCGGGCACGCCGCCCCGCAGCGGGGCCAGGGCGTCGGCGGCCGCCTCGGGCAAGGTCAGGGCGGCGAACAGGCGGATCATCGGGCCTTCAGCGCCTTCGCCACCACCGGCGCCAACCGGGCGGCGATGATCTTCACCCCCGCCGCGTTCGGGTGGATGCCGTCGGCCTGGTTGAGCCCTGGCGCCCGGCCGACCCCGGCCAGCAGGTCGGGATAGAGCACGGCTCCGCCGTCATGGGCCGCGGCGGGAAACACCGCGTCATAGTCGCGGGCGAAGGCCGAGCCGATCGCCCGCGGCGCGGTCAGGCCGGCGACCACGGCCTTGATCCTGCGCGCCTTCAGCCGGCGCAGGATCGCCGTCAGGTTGGCGCGAGTTGTGCGGGGATCGAGCCCTTGCAGCAGGTCGTTGCCGCCCAGCGCCACCACGCAGACGACGGTGTCGGGCTGCACCGAGAAGTCCGCCCGCGCCAGGCCGTCGGCGCTGGTGTCGCCCGAAACCCCGGCCCCGCGCACCGCGGCCGTCACCCCAAGTTTCGTCAGGGCGACCTGCAACTGAGCGGGCAGGGCGGCCCCAGCGGCGAGGCCGTAGCCGGCGGTGATCGAATCGCCGAGGAGGGTGACAACCGGCGGTCCCTTGGCCAGGGCCGGGGTGGCGGCGAAGGCCAACAGGCCCGTGAGCCAGGCGCGGCGAGGGAGCGCGCGAAGGCCCCCTTCCCCCCCTTCGGGGAGACTTCCCCCAGGGGGGGAAGAGAGACCAACCTCTCCTCCCCCTTTGGGGGAGGGGGACCCCGCAGGGGTGGAGGGAGCTCGTCCGCGCCAAAGCTTTTGGGAATTTTCCATCTCGTCCCTATGTAGCAAGCCCTCGCCGCCCCTCAAACGTCCGGACGCCGCAATGACCGACGCCAGCCCGCCGCCCGCGCCGCTCAACCTGCTGGGCGTGCGCCTGACTCTGCCGTCGGCGGCCGGCGCGGTGGAGATTCTGCGCGGGGTCGACTTCGTCGTGGCCCCCGGCGAGCGGGTGGCTGTGGTCGGCCCCTCGGGCTGCGGCAAGTCCTCGCTGATCGCCGTCGCCGCCGGCCTTGAGCGCCCGACGGCTGGCGTGGTGCGCCTGCTCGGCCGGGACCTCGGCCCGATGAGCGAGGACGGCCGCGCCCGCCTGCGCCGGGGCCGGGTGTCGCTGGTGTTCCAGTCGTTCCACCTGCTGCCCAACATGACCGCCGAGGAGAATGTCTCCACGCCGCTGGAGATCGCCGGGGTTTCCGGGGCCACGGCCACGGCGCGGGACTGGCTCGGCCGGGTCGGCCTCGGCAGGCGGCTGACCCACTACCCGCATCAGCTGTCTGGCGGTGAGCAGCAGCGGGTCGCCCTGGCCCGGGCCCTGGCCGCGCGGCCGGAGTTGCTGTTCGCAGACGAGCCCACCGGCAATCTCGACGCCGTCAACGCCGCGTCGGTGTCGGACCTGATGTTCGATCTCGTCGCCGAGGTCGGCGCCGCCCTGGTGCTGGTCACCCACGACGACGCCCTCGCCGCCCGCGCCGACCGACTTGCCCGGATGTTCGACGGGAAAATGGTCTCGTGACAATCGCCTGGCCTCTTGCTTTCCGCCTGGCCGGCCGGGAACTGCGCGCCGGGGTGCGCGGCTTCCGCATCTTCCTCGCCTGCCTCGCCCTCGGCGTCGCCGCCATCGCCGCCGCCGGCTCGGTGGCCGAGGCGTTCCGTCAAGGCCTGGCGTCTCAGGCGGGAGAGATCCTCGGCGGCGACCTCGCCGTCACCGTGCGCCTTCGCGAATTCTCTCCCGCCGAGCGGGCGTTGTTCGCGCGCGCCGGGAAGGTCGCCTATGCCGTCAGCGCCCAGGCCATGGCCCAGGCCCCGTCCGGCGATCGGCGGCTGACCGAACTGCGCGGCGTCAGCGACGCCTATCCCCTGGCCGGGGCGGTCGAGCTGTCGGGGGGAGGGACACTCGCCCAGGCCCTGGCCCCCGCCGGCGACGCGGCCGGGGCGGCGGTCGAGGCGCCGCTGCTCGACCGCCTGGGCCTGAAGCTCGGCGACCGCTTCCTGGTCGGCGACACGCCCCTGGTCGCCCGGGCCATCCTGGTCTCCGAGCCGGACCGCCTGTCCCGCGGCTTCGCCCTCGGTCCCCGGGTGCTGGTGCGACTGCCAGTGGTGGAGCAGGGCGGCTTTCTCGCGCCGGGTCTGCCGTTCGGCGAGACCGCCCGCATCGCCCTGCCGCCCGGCGCCGCCCTGGCCCCGGCCAAGGCGGCCCTGGAGTCGGGTCTGAAACGGATCGATCCCGTGGGCGGCTTCCGCCTCACGGACCGGGCCGACGCCGCCCCGGGCCTGCGCCGGTTGATCGACGAACTGGAATATTTCCTTGGCTTCATCGGCCTGGCCTCTCTGGTGGCCGGAGGGCTGGGGGTGTTCGGCGCCGTTTCCGCCCATCTCGAGGCCAAGACCGGCGCGATTGCTGTGCTCAAGGCCCTGGGGGCGGAGGGGAGTCTCGCCCGAGACGTCTACCTGATCCAGATCGGCCTGCTGGCGGCGCTGGGCGTGGTCATCGGCCTTGTGATCGGCGCCGTCGCGCCGCTGATCCTCGGCGCGATGATCAAGGACAGCCTGCCGGTCCCGGCCCTGTTCAGCCTAGATCGG
>CAIQDO010000642.1 GCA_903870555.1 uncultured Caulobacteraceae bacterium | reverse complement strand
CGACAGGCTCCGCGCGCCCAGGCCGACCAGGATCGGCGCCGCCAGGGGATCGGCGGCGAGCGCGCCGCAGACGCCGAACGGACGCCCCGCCCGGGCCGCGCCGTCGGCGGAATGGCCGATCATCCGCAGCACCGCCGGGTGCAGGGCGTCCAGCCGCGCGGCCAGAAGCGGATCGCCCCGGTCCATCGCCAGGGCGTACTGCGTCAGGTCGTTGGAGCCGATCGACAGGAAATCGGCCTCGACGGCCAGCAGGTCGGTGGTTACGGCGGCGGCCGGGGTCTCGATCATTGCGCCCATCTGGATCGCGCCGGTGACGCCCAGGTCGGCGGCGGCGGTGTCGAGCAGGTCGCGCACCGCCCGCAATTCCGAGACCTCGGTGACCATGGGGATCAGGATGCGGACCAGGCCCTGGCGCCGGAGCCGCAGGATGGCGCGCAGCTGGGTCGCCAGCAGGTCGGGCCGCCTCAGGCTGACCCGCACGCCGCGCAGGCCGAGCGCGGGATTGAGCTCCAGCGGCAGGGGCAGATAGGGCGCGGTCTTGTCGCCGCCGACATCGAGGGTGCGGATGGTCAGGGGGCGGCCGCCCAAGGCGTCGGCTATGGCCTGGTAGAGGGCCAGTTGCTCGTCCTCGTCCGGCGGCGTGTCGCGATCCAGGAACATCAGTTCGGTGCGGAGCAGGCCACAGGCCTCGGCCCCCATCGCCACGGCGTCGACCGCCTCGGTCGCGGCGCCGAGACTGGCGCCGATCTCCACCCGCATCCCGTCGGCGAGGCGGCAAAGATCGCCGGCCGCCGCTTCGGCGACCGCTCGCGCGGCGGTTCGTCGCGTCATCGCCACCTGGGCGGCGGCCAGCGCCTCCGGGGCCGGATCGACGATCAGCCCTCCCGCGTCGGCGTCGAGGATCACCCTCACGCCCTCCGCCAGCGCCAGCACCTCCGGCCCCGCCGCCACCAGCATCGGCAGGCCGGCCATGGCGGCCAGGATCGCCACATGGGCCGTGGGCCCGCCGCCGGCCAGGCAGAGGCCGGCGAGATGAGCGCGGTCGAGATCCAGGAAGTCGGACGGCAGCAGGTCATCGGCCACCACGATCGACCCGGGCGCGAGGGCCGACGCCGACAGGGCCGCCCGTCCGGACAGCGCCCGCAGCACCCGGCGCTCGACGTCCGCCAGGTCGGCGGCCCGCGCCGCCAGCCGCGCATCGGCCAATCCCGCCAGGATGGCGGCCTGACCGGCGACGCCGCGCCGCCAGGCTTGTGACGCGCCGACGCCTTTCGCCAAGGCCGCCTCCGCGTCGGCGGCCAGCGCCGGATCGTCCAGCAGGGCGGCATGCGCCGTCAGCAGGTCGCGGGCCGGGCTGGTTTCGCGCGCGGCCTCGGCCGCAAGATCGGCGCGGGCGGCGGCGAGCGCCGCCTCCAGCCTGCCGCGTTCGACGTCAGGGTCCCCCTTAGCCAGAGGCGCATGCAGAGCCTCCGGCGTCCAGCGCACGACCCGGCCGATCGCCAGGCCCGGCGCCGCGGTCACGCCGCTGAACGTCGGGGGGCCGAACGCCGAGACCGTCGGCGACGAGGCGACCGGCGTACCTGAGGTCTCCGCCACGCCGCCTTCGAGCAGGGCGCAGACCGCCGCCAGGGCCGCGGCGGCGTCCGGTCCCGAGGCGCTGACGCCGAGCCGCTGCCCCGCTGCCGCCTCCAGGCCCAACAACCCCAGCACGCCGCGGGCGTCGGCCCGGCGGTCGCCGCGCAGGACATGGACCTCTGCGACCAGTGGCTTCAGGGCCCCGACGATCCGCGCCGCGGGTCGGGCGTGGACGCCTTGCGGCAGGCCGCAGACCACCCAGCGGACGGAGGCCTCCCGCAGCTCCATCAGGAAATCGCCGACCTCGACCAAGCCCTCGGCCGCGCGGCTGACGATCTCGAACCGCTCGCCATTGACCACCAGGATCGGGCTGATCAGGCTGGCGGCTCCCCCGGCCACCGCGTCGAGGTCGAAGGCGACGAGCCGGTCGCCCGCGCGCACCGCCTGACCGACGGCGACCTGGGCCTCGAACCCCGCGCCGCCGAGGGCCACGGTCTCCAGACCGACATGCAACAGGATCTCGGCCCCGCCCTCGGCCCGCAAGGTCACCGCGTGGCGCGCGGCGTGAACCGAGACGACCACCCCGTCGCAGGGCGCGTGCAGGGCGCCCTCCAGCGGGTCGACCGCCAGGCCGTCGCCCAGCATCCGCCCGGCGAAAACCGGGTCGGCGACCTCGTCAAGCGGCCCGAGCCAGCCGCGCATGGGAACGTTGAGACGCAGATTGGTCAAAGGCGGTATTCCCCTATCGGCGCTCACCCTTCGGCGCCCCGGCGCCCGTGGCAAGTCGCCGGGTGATTTTGCGGGGACGCAAGCGCCGCCATGGCTCGACAGGGCGGCGATCCGGGGGTCTGTTCGGCGTCGACCGACTCAACAGCAGGCAGGACGCGATGATCGACCGCAGAGGATTCATGATGGCGTCGCTGGCGGGGCCGGCCCTGGCCGCCACCGCGAGCCCGGCCCTGGCGGCGCCGGCGCCCGCCGCCCTCACCCTGCCCTGCGTCATCTCCACCTGGGACTTCGGCATCGCCGCCAACCAGGCCGCCTGGGCGGTGCTGTCCAAGGGCGGCCGGGCGCTGGACGCCGTCGAGGCGGGCGCGCGCATTCCCGAGGCCGATCTGAAGAACCACAGCGTCGGCCGGGCCGGCTATCCCGACCGGGATGGCCATGTGACGCTCGACGCCAGCATCATGGACGAGAAGGGCAATTGCGGCGCCGTCGCCGGCATGGAGCACATCGCCCACCCCATCTCGGTGGCCCGGCGGGTGATGGAACGCACGCCCCATGTGCTGCTGGTGGGCGACGGGGCGACGCAGTTCGCCATGGAGCAGGGCTTTCCCCACGAAACGCTGCTGAACGCCGAGTCCGAGGCCGCCTGGCGGGAATGGCTGAAGACTGCGAAGTACAGGCCGGTCGCCAACAGCGAGGTGGGAACCTATGGCCACGGCGGGGCCGCGGCCCCCCTCGGCGTGCCGGGCGGCAAGTCCAACCACGACACCATCGGCATGCTGGCCCTGGACGCCCACGGCGACATCTCCGGCGCCTGCACCACCAGCGGAATGGCCTGGAAACTGCACGGCCGGGTCGGCGACAGCCCGATCATCGGCGCCGGCCTCTATGTCGACAACGAGGTCGGCGGGGCCACCTCCACCGGCGTCGGCGAGGAGGTGATCCGCAACTGCGGCAGCTTCCTGGTGGTGGAGCTGATGCGCCAGGGCCGCTCGCCTCAGGCCGCCTGCGAGGAGGCGGTGGGCCGCATCCTCAAGCGCAAGCCGGACGCCAAGGACCTGCAGGTCGGCTTCCTGGCCATCAACAAGCGCGGCGAGGTCGGCGCCTGGGCGATCCAGAGCGGCTTTTCCTACGCCCTGTGCGACGGCCACAAGCAGGACGGCCTGCTGGCCAGCGGCTCGGCGACCTAGATCAGGTTCCGTTTCCACGGAATCGGAACGCTGATCTAGGTTTTTGTTTTGTCGCACGTTTCTTCCGAAAACCGGTTACCACTTTTCGGAACGTGCTCTAGCTGGAGAGGACGAAGTCCTCGGGATGCCGGCCGACGGCGCCGACGTAGGGCGCCAGGATCAGCGGCAGGTCGGCGGCGTAGTCGCCGCCGGTGGTCAGGGCTCCGCAGAGGCGGATGGTCTTCGTCCGGTAGTCGAGCACGGCCAGGATCAGCGGAACGTGGGCCTCGTGGGCGATGTGGTAGTAGCCGGACTTCCACTTGTCGGCGCGGCCCCGAGTGCCTTCGGGCGGAATGGCCAGGATCATCCGGTCGGCGCCGCGCAGGGCGTCGACCATCACCTTGACAACGTCATGCCGGGCCGAGCGGTCGATCGGCACGCAGCCGGCCCAGCGCACCAGGCCGCCGAACGGGCCCTGGGTCAGGCTGGCCTTGCCCATCCACGACAGCCGCACCCGCCAGGCGTCGGCGGCGACCAGCATCAGGATCCCGTCGACATTGGAGGTGTGGGGCGCGCAGCACACCACCATCCGGGGGTCGGCCGGCCAGTCGCCCTGCCTCGTCCAGCCGGTCAGCCGCAGGCCGATCCGGCACAGGCGGGCGAACAGCTCGGCGATCAGGCCGCGGTAGGGCGCGGGCTTGTGACTGGCGGAATCGAAGGCGGTGAAGACGCCGGTCACGCGCGCGGGACCGGCAGGCTGCCGCGGGTGGGTTGGTCATAGGCTTGGGCCATGGCGGCGGTTTCCTCGGCGCGCGTCGTTGTTGGGCGACCCCTACGCCTTCCCGTGAAACGGGGGCAGACGGCGTATCCGCGCAGCCGGGTTGGGGCGGCCTTGAAACGCCAAGACGCCAGGAGCGCCAAGAGGCCCGTCCGACCTCGCTGACGCTTGAGACTAGAGCATCGTGCGGAAAAGTGGGAACCGGTTTTCCGCAAAAACGATGCGAAATCAAAAATCTAGAGCATCGTGCGGTAAGCGGGGCAAATTCCCGTGAGGGCTAAGCAGCGGCCAGTCGGATGAGGTCGGGCAGAGGCGGGACTTTGGGGGCGCCGGGGACGGCGAAGCGGTCGCCGAGAAAACCGTAGAACGGCACGTTCAGCTTGGCGCAGGTCTTGAGGAGGCCAAGCATGGCGTCGCGGGCGGCCTTTCCGGGCTCGCTGACCGTGCCGCCCGAGACGTTCCTCTTGGTGACCCATGAGCGGATGTCATTCTCGGATGCGTTGGTGTGCAGCGGGATTTCCGGACGATCCAGAACGCGGAGCAGTTCGGCCTTGCGGTGGCGCAGGCGAGCCAGCAGGCGATCGAGGAGGATGTAGCCGGTGTTGCGCGTGAAGATGCGCTCGAAGCGGGCGCGCAGGGCCCGGGCGCGCTTTGGGTCGGGCTCAAGTTTGTAGACCTTGAGATCCCGGTAAAGCCACCAGATCAGGGTTCGGGTGATCTCGACCGCCCGGCGATGCAGGGCGTTGGTGGGCGTCAGCTTATGCACCAGTCGCTCGGCGTGGACCCAGCACAAGGCATGGTCGTTCAGCCGGAACTGCCCGGCGCCGTCGGAGACGACAACGGTGTCGGCGAGCAGGCCATGAGCGGTGATCGCCCCCCACAGGGCGCCCTCGGTGGCGACCACCACCGGATCGGGCGCGATCTGCGTCCAGGGCGCGCCGAGAGTTTTGAGGTGAGCCTTCCAGGCTGTCTCATCGGCGAAGTTCTGGGTGGGATGAGCCGCCAGCGCGGCGACCACGGTCTCGGCGAGGCCCCTGTGGCGCATGTAGTCGAGGGCCTGGGCGTTGACGACGTAGTCGTCATGGCCGGCTCTCAGCATTTCCAGGAAGCTCTGGCGCGACTTCGACGGCTTGCTGCGGAAGACGGCGAACCGATCGTCGCCGATCTGGGTGACGAAGCCGTTCTTGCCCGCATGGCGATGGCCGGTGTCGTCGACCGTGATCCAGGGCGCGGTCTCCAGTCCCGCCCGAAGCACCGCCTGGTCTTCGGCGATCAGACCCTCGATCCCCTTGCTCAACAGACGAACCACTTGGCGCTTGGAGATGTCCACGCCCATGCCCGTCAGCAGCGCGGTCAGTCGTTCCGTCGTCACCTGACCCTGGAAGTGGCCCGCGGCGATGAACCGCCGAAGTTCGGGGCCGTAGCCCCCCAGAATTCCCGGCGGCAGCGCCGCGACGATCCGCTCGCCAGCCGGCCCAGACCAACGTTCGCGCCGATAGCGCAACGTTTCCGCCACGATCCGCAAATCCTGGACCAGGATGTCCTCATAGCCCAGAAACCGCGACCCGACAGGCGGCGAAGCCTTCAGCACCACATCCCGCGTCACCGCCAGCTTGTTGCGCTTGGAGCCGCGCCGGCCCTTGGAGCGGCTCTTGCCGTCGCCCGGCGACGTCGCCTTCTCCATGCCCGAGGGCTTGCCGGTAAACTTCGGCCGAGGCGGCAGACCCTTGAGCCGCGCAATCTCGTCCTTCAGCGCCTGATTTTCCGCTCGAAGCAGCGCAACTTCCTCGATCAGCGCCGCCAGTCCGCCAAGAGCATCCGCCGCCGTCGGCGGGACTTCT
>CAIQDO010000641.1 GCA_903870555.1 uncultured Caulobacteraceae bacterium | reverse complement strand
CGATCTCGCCCGATTGCGTGGCGTGGCGGGCACAGAGCGCCGGCAATCGACGCCAATCGCCGATCCATCGGCCCCGCGCGGTCCATGGCGCTTGACCGTTCCGGCGGGCGGCGTGACACATGAGCTTCATAAATAAGAACTGGGGTTGTCCATGATCATGCGCGCGCTGGCCTTGCGGCCCACGGGCCTCGCTCTTTTGCTGGCGTCGACGTCCCTGGCCGGCGCCGCGCCGGCTCTCGCCGCCAGCGCGGCCGCGGCCGCGGCGCCCGCCTCGGGCGGCACCGAGATCGCCGAGATCATCGTCACCTCGGAGAAGCGCTCTGAGAGCCTGCAAAAGGCGCCGATGAGCATCCAGGCCCTGGACGCCAAGAAGCTCGACCAGCTCAACGTCACCAACTTCCAGGACTATGTGAAGTACATGCCCAGCGTGTCCTTCCAGACCGCGGCGCCGAACGCGACCACCGTCTATATGCGCGGCATCGCCAGCGGCCAGGAAGGCAACCACTCCGGTCCCCTGCCCAGCGTCGGCAGCTATCTGGACGAACAGCCGATCACCACCATCGGCGGCACCATCGACATCCACGTCTACGATATCGCCCGGGTCGAGGTGCTGCCGGGGCCGCAGGGAACGCTCTATGGGGCCAGTTCGGAAGCCGGCACCCTGAGGATCATCACCAACAAGCCCTCCACCTCGGGCTTCAGCGCCGGCTATGATCTCGAAGCCAACACCGTCGCCCATGGCGCTCAGGGTTATGTGGCCGAGGGCTTCGTCAACATTCCGCTCAGCTCGAAGGCCGCCATCCGCCTTGTCGCCTTCGACGAGCGGGACGCGGGCTACATCGACAACGTTCCGGGAACCCGTCCCTTCAAGACCTCCGGCGCGACGATCAACAACACCGCGTCGGTGGCCAACAACATCAACAAGGTCGAGGTCTACGGCGGCCGGGCCGCGCTGAAATACGACATCAACGACAGCTGGACGGTGATGCCGACCCTCGTCGCCCAGGACACCCGGGCGCCGGGCGTGTTCGGCTACAACCCCGCCATCGGCGACCTGAAGGTCAACCGCTTCCAGCCCGACAGCGACCATGACCGCTGGCTGCAGGCGGCGATGAACATCACCGGCAAGATCGGCCGGTTCGACCTGACCTATTCGGGCGGCTACTTCACCCGCTCGGTCGACGCCCTGTCGGACTACACCGACTATTCGGTGGCCTATGACGCCCGCTACGGCTCCGGCTATTATTGGCGCGATGCGCACGGCAATTTCCTCAATTCGCCGCAGCAGGAAATCATCGGCAAGGACCGGTTCGAGAAGGGCAGCAACGAGCTGCGCATCGCCTCGCCGTCGACCGACCGTTTCCGCATCATCGCCGGACTGTTCCAGGAGCGTCAGACCCACTGGATCATTCAGGACTATGTGATCCAGGGCTTCGGCTCCGCCACCTTCGGCAATCCCGGGACGCTTCATTCCCTGGCCGTGCCCGGTTGGAACAACACCATCTGGCTGACCGACCAGAACCGCATCGATCGCGACGAGGCGGCGTTCGCCGAGGCCAGCTTCGACATCACGCCCAAGCTGACCGTCACCGGCGGTATCCGCGGCTACCACTACAAGAACACCCTGGT
>CAIQDO010000640.1 GCA_903870555.1 uncultured Caulobacteraceae bacterium | reverse complement strand
CTCGATCGCCGCCCATTGTTGGTCGTCCAGCCAAAACAGTCCCCGGCTCATGACCCATACCTCCTCGAAAGCTGGTCCGAGGACGGCGTGAATCATGATTTGCTACGTTCGATCAACCGGCTGATTGGGTTTGGAGCCTAATTCTCACGGCGTTCCGGGCCGGACCGGCCTGGGTTCTGGCTTCGATCCTGGTCACCGCCCTGATTTCGTCGGGGCTGACGGCGCACGGCCATGGGCCCTTCACGCACCTGGCGATGGGCGATCTGTGGCGCTCCCAGGACCTGTTGCAGGTGTTCCTGGTGTCGATATTCCTCACCGCCGTGCCGGCCAACAACGCCCTGGGCGAGAAGGCCCGCTCGGCCCGGCGCCTGTTGCACCTGAAGTCGCTGCTAGAGCACAGCGCCACCCACGATGCCCTCACGGGTCTGGCCAACCGCCGGCTTTTCAAACTGCGGCTGAACAGTCTACTCATCGGCGGCGGCCCCTGCACGGTGCTGTTCATCGACCTCGACCGGTTCAAACAGGTGAACGACACCCTCGGCCACGCGGCGGGCGACGAGTTGCTGCGGGCGTTCAGCGACCGGCTTGTCGAGGTGGCGACGGACGGCGCCATGGTTGCCCGCTTCGGCGGCGATGAGTTCGCGATCCTGATCGACGGGCCCATGGACCCGGCGGACCAGGAAAGGCTCTGCCGACGGATCAATGAGGTGGCGCGGCTCCCGTTCTCGCTCCAGCGCGGACTGGCCCATGTCTCGGCCAGCATCGGCCTGGCCCTGGCGCCGGAAACGGGCGCCGATGTCAGCGAGGTGATGCGCCGGGCCGATATAGCGCTCTATGCCGCCAAGGCCGCGCGCCAGGAAGGGTGGCGTGTCTACAACGACGGGCTCGATCAGACCGTCCGTGACAAGTCCTCGATCGAGGCGGATCTGAGGGCCGCCCTGCTCGGCGACGGGCAATTGCAATTGCTCTACCAGCCCAAGGTGGACGCGGATAACGCCATCAGAGGGGTCGAGGCGCTACTTCGGTGGCGCCATCCGGCTCTCGGCCTGATTCCCGTCCACGAGGTGATCGCGCTGGCGGAGGAAACCGGGATGATCCTTCCTCTCGGCGCCTGGGTGCTCGGCGAGGCGCTGGCGTTCGCGGGCCGATGGCCGCATCTCAATGTGGCGATCAACGTGTCTCCCGCCCAGCTGCGGGACGGCAATTTCATCGCCGACGTCCTGGAGGCCTATCACGGGGCCCCCATCGCCTATGGGCGGCTGGAACTGGAGGTGACAGAAACGGCGCTGATGGACGACATCAATGTGGTGAGCGGCAAACTCGCGGCGCTGCGCGGCGCGGGGATCCGCATCGCCCTGGACGATTTCGGCACGGGCTACAGCTCGTTGCGCCATCTGCATCGCTGCGCGGTGGACCGGGTGAAGATCGACCAATCCTTCGTCAATGGGCTGGATGGCGGCAACGAGGCGGCCGCCATCGTCAGGGCCATCATCCAGCTTGGCCACGCCATGGGCCTGCAGGTGACGGCTGAGGGCGTGGAAACCCCGGCGCAACGCCGTTTCCTGCTCGAGGCGGGCGTCGACGAACTGCAGGGCTTCCTGTTTTCAAGGCCGCTGGAGGAGGCGGCGTTCGAGGGGCTGATGCGCGACGGCCGGAGCGTCGGCGGCGGCGGGACTTCCCGGAAGTATACACTTCTGACGGGCGGCCTCGCGCCGTAGAGGGCCCGGCCCCCATTCCCGTCGGCTTGCCGCAACGGCGCCTTTGACAATCATCCGCTGTCATGGCCAATCGCCGGACGAGCGCCGCAGGATCAAAGGCGCCAAACGGGTCGGAAACACGAGAGGGATTGCGGATGCGGGCGACTGTTACGGTGGGATTGGCGGCGGCCTCCCTGATGTTGGCGGGCCTGGCCCAGAGCGCCGGAGCCGAGACCGGCCCGGCCGCCGCCCAAAAGGTCGCCCCGAAGGCCGTCGCGAAGGCCGGCAATGTCGACGCGGCGCGACTGCTGGCGGCGGGCTCGGACAATCAGAACTGGCTGATCACCGGCCGCACTTACGCCGACCAGCGCTTCAGCCCGCTCAAGCAGATCAACACCGCCACCGTCGGCAAGCTGGGCCTGGCCTGGCACCACGAGTTCGACACCGACCGCGGCCAGGAGGCGACGCCCCTGGAGATCGACGGGGTGCTCTACACCACCACCACCTGGTCCAAGGTGTTCGCCTTTGACGCCAGGACCGGCAAGCTGCTGTGGTCGTTCGATCCCAAGGTCGACAAGGCGCGGGGCTTCAAGGCCTGCTGCGACGTGGTCAACCGGGGCGTGGCGGTGTGGAAGGGCAAGGTCTATGTCGCCGCCCTCGACGGCCGCCTGATCGCCCTGGACGCCAAGACCGGCAAGACCGCCTGGTCGACCGTCACCGTCGATCAGTCCAAGCCCTACACCATCACCGGCGCCCCGCGGATCGTCAAAGGCAAGGTGCTGATCGGCAACGGTGGCTCGGAATACGGCGTGCGCGGCTATCTGTCGGCCTATGACGCCGTCACGGGCAAGCTGGCCTGGCGGTTCTACACCACCCCCAACCCCGAGGGGAAAGCCGACGGCGCCCCGTCCGACAAGGTGCTGGCGGGCGTGGCGCGGCCGACCTGGGGCGGCGGCGTGCCGGCCTCCGGCGGCGGCGGCACGGTATGGGAATCGATCACCTATGATCCCGAGCTGAACCTGGTCTATTTCGGCGCCGGCAACGGCTCGCCGTGGAACGCCCAGAACCGCTCCGACGGCCATTCCGACAACCTGTTCCTGTCGTCGATCATCGCCGTCAACGCCGACACCGGCGCCTATGTCTGGCACTATCAGGCCACCCCGGACGACACCTGGGACTATGACGCCACCCAGCACATCATGCTGGCGACCCTGACCATCGACGGCGCCCCGCGCAAGGTGCTGATGCAGGCCAACAAGAACGGCTTCTTCTATGTCATCGACCGGGCGACCGGCCATCTGATCAGCGCCAAGAACTATGTGCCGACCACCTGGGCCAGCAGCATCGACATCAAGACCGGCCGGCCGGTGGCCAATGAGGACGCCCGTTATCGCGACGCGCCGGCGCTGGTGACCCCGGCCCCCTATGGCGGCCACAACTGGCAGCCGATGGCCTTCGACCCGACCCAGGGCCTGGTGTTCATCCCGGCGATGGAAGCCCCCTACGGCTACGCCAAGGACCCGGCCTTCAAGACCCGCGACGGCGCCTGGAACAGCGGACTCGACATGGCGTTGGGCGCCCTGCCCAGCGACAAGGCGCAGATGGCGGCGATGAAGGCGATGCTGAAGGGCGAGCTGATCGCCTGGGATCCGATCAAGCAGGCAGCCCGCTGGACGACGCCGCACGACAGCTTCTGGAACGCCGGCGTGATGGCCACGGCCGGCGGGCTGGTGTTCCAGGGCGACGCCGAGGGCAAGTTCGTCGCCTACGACTCCAGGACCGGCAAGGCGCTGTGGAGTTACGACGTCGGCGAGGGCGTGATCGCCGGCGCCTCGACCTATTCGATCGGCGGCCAGCAGTATGTGGCGATCATGACCGGCTACGGCGGCGCGGCCCCCCTGGCCGCCCACTGGGCCCTGCCCGACCGCCCGCGGCAGAACGGCCGGCTGATGGTGTTCAAGATCGGCGGCGCCGACACCGCCCCGGCCTATGTGAAGTTCACGGCGCCGAAACTCGACCTGGCCAAGGTCGCCACGCCAGGCGACGCCAAGGCGGGCCTGCTGGCCTTCCACGCCAACTGCTCGGTCTGCCATAGCGGCAGCGCCAGCGGCCGCTACCTGCCCAACCTGCGCAACTCGCCGATGATCACCGTGCCCGAAGCGTTCAAGGCGGTGGTGCTCGACGGCTCGCTGAAGGACTACGGCATGATCGGATTCTCCAAGTGGCTGTCGCCCAAGGACAGCGAGGACATCCGCGCCTACATCGTAGACGAGGCCCGTCAGGCCCAGGCGGCGAAGGACTGAGCGGGTGGGGGGGCGACACGCCCCCTCCGCCACGCCCTTCGGGCGCGGTCGCTCCCCCGCGCTATGCGCAAGGGAGGATCAAGCGAACCGTCATCCTCCCTTGCGAGCGCAGCGAAGCGGGGGAGGTGTCGGCGCAGCCGACGGAGGGGGCGAACAGCCTCTCCGCCCACCCTCGACGCGCGCCGAGGAACCGCCTAACCGATCTCCATGGCCGACCCGCCCCTGATCCTGCCCGCCGCCGCGGGCCGCCCCGGACTTTCGCCGAATCTGCGCGGGGCGCTGTGGATGATCGCATCGGCGGTGACGTTCACCGCCATGACCACCCTGATCAAGTTCCTGGGGGCCGACTACCCGGCGCCATTGCAGGCGTTCTACCGCAACGCCGCGGGCCTGGCGGTGCTGGCGCCGTGGATCCTGCGCCATCCGGTGCGGGCGTTCGCCACCACCCGGCCGGGCATCCTGATCTTCCGCGCCGCGGCCGGCACCCTCGGCCTGATCCTGCAGTTCTACGCCTTCCAGAAGATGCCCCTGGCCGAGGCCAATGCGCTCAGCTTCACCCGCGCCCTGTGGCTCGTGCCGCTGGCGGCGTTCATGCTGCGCGAGACGATCGGCGTTCACCGCCTGGGCGCGGCGCTGTTCGGCTTCGCCGGCGTGCTGCTGATGCTCTACACGCCCGGCCACGGCGGCGGCTTCGGCATCGGCGTCCCGCAGCTGTGCATGCTGGCGTCGTCGCTGCTGTTCGCCTTCACCGTCACCGGCATGAAGGCCCTGACCCGCGACCACCCGCCGAGCACGGTGCTGTACTGGAGCGCGGCGCTGGGCCTGGTGTTCGCCCTGCCCTTCGCCCTGTTTTCCTGGCGCTGGCCGACACCGAGGGACCTGCTGCTGCTGAGCCTGATGGGCGTGATCGCGACGATCAACCAGGCCTGCTACATCAAGGGGATGCAGGCCGCCGACGCCGCCGCCATGGCCCCTCTGGACTACACCCGCCTGATCTTCGCCGCCGCCGTCGGCTACTTCCTGTTCCACGAGGTCCCCGGCGGCCTGACGCTGCTGGGCGCCGGCGTGGTGATCGCCTCGACGCTGTACATCACCTGGCGCGAGCACCGCCTCGTCGTCCGCGCGCGGGCGTCGGGGTTGGACGTGGTCTGACGCTTCACGCGCCTGGCTCCTTGGCGGTGAAAAATCCGCGCCTCAGTATGACCGCGGCAGGCCGAGGACGTGTTCGGCGAGGTAGCTGAGGATCAGGTTGGT